>NZ_JBIVVI010000219.1:0-9468 GCF_044757675.1 Kitasatospora sp. NPDC091257 | reverse complement strand
GTCCCTCTACCGCCCCGCCGACCCCTCCGATCCCACCGGCCCCACCGTCCGCGTGCTCATCTGCGCCGCCTCACCGCTGCTGCGCACCGGGCTGCGCACCATCCTGCAGCGCTCACCCGGGCTGCAGCCCCTGACCGAGCTCTCCACCACCGCCAGGATCGCCCAGGCCTGCGCCGCCAAACGCCCGGACGTCGTCGTCATCGACGCCGACATGCCCGGCATGGAGGCCTGCGAGGTCAAGAAGCTCACCTCCGACCGGGAGACCGGGCAGCCCGGCGTCATCCTGCTGGTCCGCCCCGGCGACCCGGACCGGATGCTCGACTACCTCAGAGCCGGCGCCCGCGGCCTGGTCCTGCGCGACGGGCCCGAGTCCGACATGGTGCACGCGGTCCGCGCGGTCGCCGCCGGGAACGCGCTGATCTCCCCGCCGATCACCGCCGAGGTGGTCACCGAGATGGCCCGCCGGCTGCCCGGACCTCCGCTGCACACCCCACCGCTGCTCCATCTGCTCACCCCGCGCGAACAGGAGGTGCTCACCCTGATCGCGGGCGGGCTGTCCAACGCCGAGATGGCCGCCGAGCTCCACCTCAGCGAGAAGACCGTCAAGTTCCACGTCTCCAACGTGCTCGGCAAGCTGCGCGTGCGCAGCCGGGCCCAGGCCATGGTCTACGCCCGGTCGGGACACCGGGCGGCCGGATAGGGGCTGCGCGGCGTCACGTCTGCGGGGCCAGGGCCCGCAGCGTGTCGCGCATCCCCTCCGGCCCGGGGCCGAACTCCGGCACCGGCAGCACCGCCAGCAGCGGCGTGTCCACCCCCGCCGCCGCGAACTGCGCGACCCGCTCCCGGCACTCCCCCGGGGAGCCGTGGATCAGCAGCGCGTCGACCAGGTGCTCGGGCACCGCCTCGCACGCGCCGTGGAAGTCGCCCGCCGCCCACGCGGCGTGCGAGGCGGCCAGCTCCTCGCCGCGCCCCAGCCAGTCGTGGAAGCCGCCGTACGTCCGGGCGTTGAGGATCGGCCCGAGCAACTGCCGCCCCTGCCAGCGGGCGTGGTCGCGGTCCTTGGTCGGGCAGACGAACAGCCGGGCCACCACCTCCTTGGTGCGGCCCTCCTCGCCCATCGCCTCCCGCACCCGCGGTACGTCCGCGGCCGCCAGGAAGTTGGTCACCAGCCCGTCCGCCTCCCGGCCGGCCAGCCGCAGCATCTGCGGGCCGAGCGCGCCCATCATCACCGGCGGCACCGGGTCGGGCCGCAGCGCCGGGGTGTACCCCTCGATGGTGAAGGAGTCGAACGCGCCCCGTACCGTCCGGCCGGCCAGCGCGTGCTTCAGGAACCGCACGGTGTCGCGGACCTGACGGTACGGATGCTCGAACGGGATGCCGTTGATCCGGGTGACGAACGGCGGGCCGGAGGAGCCGACGCCCACCACCACCCGGCCGGGAGCGGCCTCGGCCAGCGAGGCGACCGTCATGGCGAGCAGTGCCGGCCCTCGGGTCTGCACCGGCACCACCCCCGTGCCCAGCCGCAGCGCGGGCGCCCAGGCCGCGGCGAGCGCCAGCGGGGTGAAGCCGTCGTAGCCCGCCGCCTCCCCGGTCCACACGTCGGTGTAGCCCAGATCGGGCAGTTCCTCGACCAGTGCGCGGTGGCGGTGCAGCGGGACGCCGCGCAACGGGAGCGTCAGACCGTAGCGGCCCACGGGCACCTCCCGGCGGTTCGCTCGCGGCGTTCACTCATCGGGTGTCCTTCCGCGGGAACGGCGGTGCGGGCCGGCCCCATTGCCTAAGATTGGATAGTACGCCAAAGTTCGAACAATCCATCGCACGACCAGGACGACCAAGGAGCCGCCATGCGGACCCCGAGCCACCCGGCCACCGACTCCATCCAGCTCGCCGGCATCTTCCACGCCCTCAGCGACCCGGCCCGCCTCTCCATCGTGACGGGCCTGTCCGAGGTCGACGAGCAATGTTGCAGCGACCTGGACATCCCCCTGTCCAAGTCGACCCTCTCGCACCACCTCAAGGTGCTGCGCGAGGCCGGCGTCACCACCACCCGGGTCGAGGGCACCCGCCGGCTGATGTCACTGCGCCGGGACGACCTCGGCCAGCGCTTCCCCGGCCTGCTGGACGCCGTCCTGGACGCCGCGACCCGTGAGCCCGCCGACGCCCACTGATTCTCCCCGACACTCCCGGGGCGGCTCTTCGGCCGTACGACCGGTCTGTGCCCCGGCCTTTGGACCTGAATCGGCCCCGCCCGGCCCCACCGGGCGCGCCGGTGGACCAGGCTTGCCGCGTCCCTGCCGTCCGCAGCCCGCCCTGGAGGCCGCCGTGCCCGCCGACACCCGCGCCCACGAGACCCCCGCCCACGACACCCCCGCTCACGAGGCCGCCGCCCGCGCCGCCCTCGACGCCTTCCTCGACGCCCTCAACAGCCGCGACCTGACGGCCTGGGCGCGGACCCTGCACTACCCGCACGTCCGGGTGCACGAGGGTGAGGTGACGGTCTGGGAGGACGAGGCCGGCTACGTCGAGCGGTCCACCCCCGAGCTGGCCCTGCTGGTCGACTCCGGCTGGGCCCGCAGCGGCTGGGAGAGCGTCGAGCTGAGCCAGTCCTCCCCCGACCAGGTGCACGCCCTGGTCCGCTTCGCCCGCTACGACGCGGCCGGGGAGCGCACCGGCTCCTTCGACTCGGTCTACGTGCTCACCCGGCGCTCCGAGCGCTGGGGCGTGCTCGCCCGGATCGGCTTCCCGGCCGTCTGACCGCGGCGCCCCCCGGCCGCGGGAACGCCCCGGACACGACGGCGGGGCCGGCCCGGGAAGTCCCCGGCCGGCCCCGCCGCGATGCGCGCTCAGGCCGCTATCGGCCGCTGGCTGCGCACCGCCTGGAGCAGCCCGATGGCCATCCAGTTCGCGAACATCGAGGAGCCGCCGTACGAGACGAACGGCAGCGGGATGCCCGCGACCGGCATGATGCCCAGGCACATCCCTATGTTCTCGAAGGCCTGGAAGGACAGCCAGGCGATGACCCCGGCCGCCACGATCGTCCCGTACAGGTCGGTCGCCTGCCGGGCGATCCGGCAGGCCCGCCAGAGGATCACGCCGACCAGCGCGATGATCGCCAGCGCCCCGACGAAGCCCAGCTCCTCGCCGGCCACGGTGAACACGAAGTCGGTCTGCTGCTCCGGCACGAACTGCCCGACGGTCTGGGTGCCGTGGAACAGCCCCTTGCCGGTCAGCCCGCCCGAGCCGATCGCGATCCGGGCCTGCGCGGTGTTGTAGCCGACGCCGTTCGGGTCCAGCTGCGGGTTCGCGAAGGCGGCGAAGCGGTCGATCTGGTACTGGCTCAGCAGTCCGAACTTCCAGATCGCCACGCACCCGGCGGTGCCCGCCACCAGCAGGCCGAGCACCCAGCGGTTCGCCGCGCCCGAGCCGAGCAGGATGCCCAGCACGATCGCGGCCATCACCATCACCGAGCCGGCGTCCGGCATCAGCAGCACTATGCCCATCGGCAGCCCGGCCCAGAGCAGTCCCCGGAACACCGCCCGGTGCGAGGGGAACTCCCGCTCCCCCGCGTCCACCTGGTCCGACAGCACGACCGCCATCGCCAGCACGATCGCGAGCTTCGCGAACTCGGCCGGCTGGATCGAGAAGCCGCCGCCGAGCTGGATCCACGAGTGCGCGCCGTTGATGGTCGAGCCCAGCGGGCTGAGCGTCGCCAGCAGCATCAGGAGCACGCCGACGTACAGGAACGGCACGATCGTGCGGAAGCGCCGGCTCCCTATCGCTATCACCACGGAGCACAGCACCAGCCCGACCACGAAGTTGGTCAGGTGCCGGTACAGGAAGTACTGCGGGTCCCCGTGGGTCAGCGAGTCGCGCCCGCGGGTGGCCGACCAGACCAGCAGCGAACTGCCGGCCGAGAGGGCCAGCGCGGCCAGCAGCAGTATCCAGTCCAGCCGCCAGAGCGGGGAGTCCTTGGCCAGGGCCTTGGAGACCCCGCTGCGCTGCGGGGCCAGCCGCAGCTGCCGGTACGAGCCGTAGGAGGTCATGCCCGTCCCCTTCCCGGTCCGCGCGTGGGTTCGAGCGCGGCGTCGGCCGCGGTGTACGACGCCGGACGGTCGGCCGGCGGCGTCCGGTCGAGGAAGGCCGTCGCCGGGGCCGGCTGCGCGGCGGCCGCGTCGAGCAGCGCCGGAGCCGGTGCGACGGCCTGCGCCTGGGCGCCCGGCGCCGCGTCGACGCCGTACGAGACCGGCTTGATGATCGCGGTGCCGTCCGGGTTGAACTTCGGCAGCTCGGCCTGCGGCGCGGGCAGCAGCGCCTTGCCGGTGTCGATGCCGCCCTTGTCGTCCACGCCGTACAGCGCCTGGTAGATCCGGCGGATGGCGTCGCCGGAACCGCCGGAGCCGGTGCCACCCTGGCTTATCGTCATGACGACGGCGTAGTCCTTGCTGTACGTGGTCAGCCAGGAGGTGGTCTGCTTGCCCTCGACCTCGGCGGTGCCGGTCTTGGCGTGCAGCGTGATCTTGTCCTGCGGCCAGCCGTTGAACTTCCAGGCGGCGGTGCCGCTCTTGATGACGCTCTCGGTGGCCTGGTTGATGTAGCTGAGCAGCTTCTCGTCACCGGGGAACCTGGCGTCCTCGTGCGGGGCGATCTCGCGGACGAGGTCCCCGCCCGGGCTTATCACCGCCTTGGCGATGGTCGGCCGGTAGAAGGTGCCGCCGTTGGCCAGCGCCGAGTAGATCCGGGCCATCTGGACCGGGGTGACGAGGGTGTCGCCCTGGCCGATCGCGAAGTTGACGGCGTCACCGGCGCGCATCTGGTAGCCGTCGACGCAGTTCTCCCGGGCGATCTGGTCGGAGTAGCTGTTGCCGCCCTTCTGCCCCTGGGCGCACCAGGCGTCCTTGTTGTTGTCGTAGAAGGACTGCTTCCACTGCCGGTCCGGCACCCGGCCGGTGACCTCGGACGGCAGGTCGATGCCGGTCTTGGCGCCGAGGCCGAACTCGTGGGCGGTCTTGAAGAACCAGTCGCCCGGCTCCTTCTTGGGCTTGATGCCGCCGTCCTTCAGCCACTGGTCGTACGCCAGGCCGTAGAAGACGGTGTCGCAGGAGACCTCCAGCGCCTTCTCCAGGGAGATCTGGCCGAAGTTCTCGCTCTCGAAGTTCTTGAACTCGCGGCCGCCGATGGTCATGCTCTTCGGGCAGTCGTAGTGGCCGTCCAGCGAGTAGCCGGCCTGCACGGCGGCGGTGGTGGAGATGACCTTGAAGGTCGAACCGGGGGCGGACTGACCCTGTATGGCCCGGTTCAGCAGCGGGAAGTTGGAGTCCTTGCTGGTCAGCGACTGGTAGTCCTTGCCGCTGATGCCGCCCACCCAGAGGTTCGGGTCGTAGGTCGGGGCGCTCGCCATCGCGACGATCCGCCCGGTGTGCACGTCCATCACCACGGCGGCGCCGGAGTCGGCCTCGTAGTTGCGGTTGGTGACCTTGTCGAAGGTGTTCCGGGCGTCGTTCATGGCCTGCGCCAGGTTGTCCTCGACGACCTTCTGCACCCGGGCGTCGATGCTGGTGACCAGGTTGTCGCCGGTCTGCGGGGCGACGGTGCCGGCGTTGCCGATCACCCGGCCGAGGTTGTCCACCTCCAGCTTGGTGATGCCCGCGGTGCCGCGCAGGTCGCGGTCGTACACCGACTCCAGGCCGGCCCGCCCGATCTGGTCGGCCGGCAGGTAGCGGTCCAGGCCGCTCCTACCGGCGGTCTTGCTGACCTCCTCGTCGGTGACCGGCGAGAGGTAGCCGAGCACCTGGGCCATGTTGGCGCCCTCGGCGCCGGTGTAGCGGCGCACGGCGGTGGGCTGCGCGGTGACCCCGGGGAAGTCCTCGCGGCGCTCCATTATCTGCATCGCCTGCTGGGTGGTCGCCTCCTTGGTGACCGGGATCGGCTGGTACGGCGAACCGTTCCAGCACGGCTGCGGGGTCTTGGCGTCGCAGAGCCGGACCTTCTCCTGCACGTCCTTGGCGGGCATCCCCAGCACCTCGGCCAGCCGGGACAGCACCGCCTTGCCGCCGTCCTTCTGCTGGAGCAGCGAGGTGCGGCTGACCGAGACCACCAGCCGGGTCTCGTTGCCGGCCAGCACCCGCCCGGAGGCGTCCAGGATCTCGCCGCGGACGGCCGGCTCGACCACCTCGCGGATGTGGTTGCCGGTCGCCTTCGCGGTGTACTCCTTGGCGTTGCGGATCTGCAGGTACCACAGCCGCCCGCCGAGGGTGGCGAGCAGCGACAGCACCAGGATCTGCAGCACCACCAGACGGATCGTCACCCGTCGGGTGCGTCCGGTCTCGGGGATGTTGCTCACGTCTCGTGCGCTCCAGGATGCGGGGAGGTCGGGTGGTCGGGGCCGGGCCGGTTACGGCCGGCGGACGAAGCCGGGCACGCGCCGCTTCTTGTACGACGGGCCCGTCGAGGCCTCGCGGGTGGTGCGGTAGCGGGCCAGGGTGCCGAGACCGGAGCTGCCCTCGTCGTCGTCCGCCGCGGCCACCGGGTCGCGCCCGAAGCGGCGGCCGAGGTACATCACCAGCGGCACCACGAAGGGCGCCAGCAGCAGGTCGTAGAGCAGGGCGCTGATCACCAGTCCGCCGAGGCCGACGTGCCGGGCCGCGGTGTCGCCGACCAGGGCGCCGACCATCGCGTAGAGCAGGGTGGAGGCGACCGCCGCGGCACCGACCACCAACAGCGAGCCGGCCACGGAGCGCTGGCGGCCGTGGTCCGGGCGCAGCAGTCCGGCGGCGTAGCCCATCAGGCAGAGCACCAGCGCGTAGCGGCCGATCGCGTGGTCGGAGGGCGGTGCGAGGTCGGCCAGCAGGCCGCCCGCGAAGCCGACCAGGCAGCCGCCGGTGGGCCCGTAGACCATGGCCAGGCCGACCACGACGAGCAGCAGTATGTCCGGGGTGGCTCCCGGGAGCTGGAGCCGGCCGAAGACGCTGACCTGGAGGATCAGGCCGAACAGGACGAGGCCGGCGGAGACGGGGATGCGGGCGAGGCGCATGGCTCAGTTCCCCCCAGTGGGCTTGGCGGGCGGGGCGGCGGGCGCGGAGGCCGGGACCTGTCCGGGCACGGAGGCCGGGACCTGGCCCGGCGCGGCGGCCGGCTGGCCCGCGGCGGGCGCCGGCGGCAGGACGGCGTCGCGCGGGTCGGCGCGCGGCGGCACGACCACCACGCCGACCAGGTCCAGCCGGGTGAACTGGACGAAGGGCTCGACCATGACGGTCTTGGTCAGCTGGCCGGCGTTGGCCTGGACCTCGACGACCTTGCCGACCGGGACGCCGGGCACGAACGGGCGGCCGCTCTGCGAGCCGAAGGTGACCAGCCGGTCGCCGGCCTTGACCTGGGCCTTGCCGTTGAGCAGCGAGACCTTCATCGGGCTGTCGCCGCCGCCGGAGGCGAAGCCGATCTCGCCGGTGCTCTCCAGCCGGGTGCCGGCCGAGAAGCCGGGGTCGGAGGCGAGCAGCACGGTGGCGGTGGTCGGGGCGACGGTGGTGATCCGGCCGACCAGGCCCTGACCGTTGATCACCGTCATGTCGCGGGTGAGGCCGTCGTCGCTGCCGGCGTCGATGGTGATGGTCCAGGAGAAGCCCTGGGCCGGGCCGATCGCGATGACCTGGGCCGCCTTGACGGTGTAGCCGCCGGCGCCGGCGGTGCGCAGCAGGTCGTCCAGCTGCTTGGTGCGCCCGGTGGCCATGTCGGAGGAGGCGAGCTTCTGCCGCAGTTCGGTGTTCTCGCGGGCGAGCTGGTCGGTGCGGCCGCTGTCGGTGGCCGCGTCCCGGAAGGCGCGGACGGTGTCGGCGACCGGGTCCACGACGGTGGCGGCTCCGCGCTCGACCGGTCCGAGGACACTGGCGGCGGCGTGCCGGGCCGGGCCGAGCGGGGAGTCCTCACCGCCCTTGATGTCCACGGTGATCAGCGCGAAGGCGACGGCCACCAGCAGGATGAGCAGCAGCCGGCTCTCTCGTGTGTCCCTCACGGTGCTGGTACTGCCCCTTCGTACCTGGCCGCCGTCCGGGGCTGTGGGGCCCGGGCGGCGGCCCGTTCAGTCGAGTGTCGGATGTGACGCGTGGTACCGGTGGTGCGGCGACGTGTCAACGACGCGGCGAGGCGTCGAGTACCTGCTGGAGGGCCTCGAACTCCTCGACGCACTTGCCGGAGCCGAGCGCGACGGAGTCGAGCGGGTTCTCCGCGATGTGGATCGGCATGCCGGTCTCGCGGCGCAGCCGCTCGTCCAGGCCGCGCAGCAGGGCGCCGCCGCCGGTGAGCACGATGCCCCGGTCCATGACGTCGCCGGCCAGCTCGGGCGGGCACTGGTCGAGGGTGGTCTTGACCGCGTCGATGATCGCGTTGACCGGCTCGTCGATGGCCTCGCGGACCTCGGCGGCGGAGATCACCACGGTCTTGGGCAGACCGCTGACCAGGTCGCGGCCGCGGATCTCGGCGTGCTCGTCCTTCTCGCCCTCCAGGCCGAAGGCGCTGCCGATGCTCATCTTGATCTGCTCGGCGCTGCGCTCGCCCAGGAGCAGCGAGTACTCCTTCTTGATGTGCTGGACGATCGCGTTGTCCAGCTCGTCGCCGGCCACCCGGATGGACTGGGCGGTGACGATGCCGCCGAGCGAGATCACGGCGACCTCGGTGGTGCCGCCGCCGATGTCGACGACCATGTTGCCGGTGGCCTCGTGGACGGGCAGGCCGGCGCCGATCGCGGCGGCCATCGGCTCCTCGATGATGTGCACCTGGCGGGCGCCGGCCTGCGAGGAGGCCTCGATGACGGCGCGGCGCTCGACGCCGGTGATGCCGGAGGGCACGCAGACCACGACGCGGGGGCGGGCGAGGTAGCGACGGCGGTGGATCTTGAGGATGAAGTACCGCAGCATCCGCTCGGTGATCTCGAAGTCGGCGATCACGCCGTCCTTGAGCGGGCGGATGGCGACGATGTTGCCCGGGGTGCGGCCGATCATCTTCTTGGCCTCGGCGCCGACCGCGAGGATCCCACCGGTGTTGGTGTTCACCGCGACGACGGACGGCTCGTTCAGGACGATGCCCTTGCCCCTGACGTACACCAGCGTATTGGCTGTTCCGAGGTCGATCGCCAAGTCGCGGCCGATGAACGACAGGTTGCTCGCCATGGGGTGTGGGTGCCTTCCCGGGCTCGGAGTTCATGGGGGGGTGGACGAATGCGCGCCCACGCTTGGGCGGAGACCAGCTGAGCTGCCTTACCGGGCCCTTGAGTCGCGTCCATCGTAGTCACGCCGCGCGGCACGGACGTAGACGTGGGGCATACCGTCCATTGTCCGGGGCGTGATCGCATCTCCGAGGATTGGGACGCCGTGTCGGCGCCTCCAGTTCCCTATTTCACGATAAGAATGCCCCGGCCGGGCCAATGGTCCCGACCGGGGCGGACGAAGGTCCTGCGGGTGCGTCACCCGCTTCCCCGGG
>NZ_JBIVVI010000218.1:0-9494 GCF_044757675.1 Kitasatospora sp. NPDC091257 | reverse complement strand
GTGTGACTTAGTCGTCTTGGGGGCGCCGGCCTTTGGCGAGGCCAGCAACCCCGGGCCGCTTCCAGTGATCTCACCCACCGGTCTGCGGTCTTACGTGATCCGTCCGATTTGGCGATCGGACGAGGCCCGGAACGGGTCCCGGCTTGGCGGCCGGGGCCCGGGAAGGGCGCGGTGCGGTGCGGTTCTCCAGAACCAGGACCCCGAAGGGGGTCCGCCTTGCTGTACCGGCTCCGAGGAGGGAGCCGTCTTGCCGTACCCCCGCGAGGGGGCCCGTTGCCTTACCCACGTACGAGTAGGAGGGCTCTGTCATTTTGCAGGAGCTCAGCGCCCCTTTCCAGTCTTCCCATGTAGCGGCCGAAGGACGTGGTGTTCCCGGTTTGAGCTCGCGCGATGCGGGTGGGGAGGGGGAAGAGATCTTCTCCCCCGTTCCTGCCTTGGGATTCGTTGGCGGACCGGTTGGCGGACCGGTTGTCGAACACGCCACGCACGCTGTCGACAATGTGACACACATCACCCATGTGGGTGAGCGTTCCGATACCACACGACCGTGTCCGAACCACATGGGTCCGGCCGTCGCGGCCGTTCCCGGCCAGCGCCAGGAGCCGACCGACGTCGCGTCAGCGGGCGGCACGGTGGTGCCGAAGTCGGTCCAGCGGTTCGTGCCGTGCGTGCCGGTGCTGCCCCGTCTGCTGGTGCCGGCGGCGGAGCAGTGGGTGACGACTACCCGCGGCCGGGTCGCGCTGGACCCGTACAGCTGGATGCAGGCGGTGCACTGGGTGGTCGCGTCGGGCTGCTACCGGCCGTCGCGCTCGCACGGGCCGCGGGAGATGGGCCGTACCGCGATCCGGACCGCGCAGCTGCTCATGGAACTGTCGCCGTGCCGTCCGGGTGTGGACTACCTGGCGCGGAGGCTGGGCGTGACCGAGCGGACCGCGCAGTACCAGTTGGACATGCTGCGCGAGGCCGGTCTGCTCGCCTACATCGCCAGGGGCACCCGGGTCCGCGGTGAGAAGGCGAAGGCCTCCGAGTTCGCGCGGGTGATCCCGGCCGAGTTCGACGTCGCCCTGGGCGTCCGCGTCGCCGGGGAGGGCACCGGGCGGCGGGTGGTCGGGATCGCGGAGGCCGGGCGGGCGGCGATGGCGCTGCTCGGCAAGCGGGCCTCGCGCAAGGTCCGGGCCATCCGGTCGAAGACGTCCGCGAAGGGCACGGTGACGGCCGCTCAGGCCCCGTCGACCACCGCCTCGTCCCAGGTGTCACCGGCCGCTGACGGCACCTCAGCAGCAGTCGGCCGTTGCACCCCAATGGGGGGTGGTTGCTGTACTTCTGCTGCTAACGGTTGTACTCACCTCCCCTCTGAGACAGACGTCGCCAGCGGGAAGCCGAAGTCCACCACCGCGAAGAAGTCCACGAAGGACCGGGGCAAGCGCACCGTCAACCGCGTCGGTCGCCGCTACCAACTGGCCGCCGAGCTGGTCCGCCAGGTCGCGTGGCTGAGCCGCGCCCTGGTGCCCCGGATCGCCTGGGTCGTGCAGGAGGTATCGGACGCGGGCTGGACGGCGGAGGAAGTCGTCGCCTGGCTCTCCACCCTGGAGGAGCCCAAGCGCGGCACCTGCCGGCCCTCCGGCCTGCTCGCCCACCGGCTGCACGGCATGACCCAGATGCCCGGCTGGCGCACTCCGAAGGAGCGCGCCGCCCAGGTCGAGCACTGGCGCGAGTCCCGCTCCGCCGAGCGCGCCCGCCACGACCGCACCAGCTCGGAGTGGACGTTCACCGACTGGCAGGACCCGGCCACCCGCGCCGCCGCTCGCCTGGTCGACGACGCCTTCGCCCAGGTGCAGCAGGCCGGCGGCCCCGGCGCCCAGGAGCTGGAGCTGTTCGCCCAGGACCAGGACGGCCTGACCGACCTGCACCAGCTCACCCGCGAAGGCGTCCTCGAGCTGCGCACCCTCGGCCAGAAGGACCCGGAGATGGTCCTGATGGCCATCCGGGACTGCGGCGAGTCCTACGCCCGCCAGCTCTACACCCACGGCCTGGTCGACCAGGTCCTACGCCTGCGGCACACCGCCCGCATGGTCATCCACCAGCCCTGGAGGTCCGCGTGACCCAGCCGTCCACCAGCGGTGTCGACCTCGCCCGCGTCGCCCTCAAGGCCGCCCGCCAAGCCGCCCGCACCCGCGGCGCCGATGCCCCCGGCGGCCGCAGCTCCACCATCCGTCCGACCCGCCGCACCATGGTCCGCACCGGCGGCCGCGAACCGATCGGGCTCGGCGCCGCCCTGGCCGGCCTGGTCGCCGAACGGGCCTGGGACGCGCCCACCGCCGGCGGCGGCCTCCTCGACCAGTGGGCCACCATCGCCCCCGAACTCGTCGGCAAGGTCGTCCCCGTCCACTTCGACGCCCGCACCGGACGACTCGACCTCCAGCCCACCTCCCCGGCCTACGCCACCCAGCTGCGCCTGCTCGGCCGCCAGCTCGTCGCCCGGATCAACGGCAAGATGGGCCGGACCGTCGTACGGGACCTGCGGGTCCTGGCGCCCCGCGCCCTCGCCACCGGCCCCGAGCGGCGCACCGAGCACCACCAGGCCGTCGAGCAGCCCGAGCCCCCGGTCCGCACCCGCGACGACGCGAGCGCCGGCTACCACCGCGCGCTCGCCGAGATCCGCCGCACCGCCCCCGTCATCGACCCGGCGATCGCCGCCGCCATCGCCCGCCAGGAACAGGCCATCCTCCAGCGGCGCGAACCCGAGGACCAGTTCGCCCAGGGCCTCGCCGAGAAGGCCGACCAAGAGAACGCCGCCGCCCGCACCGCAGCCGCCACCAGCAGCCAGGCCCTCGCCGAACGCCGCGCCCGCCACGACAAAGCACTCCGAGTCAGCGCCGTCCCGCTGCGCCCGGCCCGGCCGCCAATGACCCTCAGCGGTGCCGCGTGACCCAGACCTGCGAAGTCCCGACTTGAGCAACCACCTGGTGCGCTATTGAAGGCCCGGCCATGACCCCGTGCCGCACATCGATGCCTGCCGGGCAATGCCAGCCCGGCCGCACATCGCCCGGGGTACGGTTCCGGGGACGGACACGCAGGAAATGGGGACATGCGATGCCAGTACTTCGGACGGGAAGCAGGCGCGAGGTCCTCGCCGACGCGGCGGTTCTCCTGGACAAGGAGCTGACACCGCAGGCCCGCCTCGCGTACGCGGTCCTCCTCGCCCAGGCCACCGCCGACTCCGAGCACACCTGGAACGAGCTGGCCGCCCTGCTCGGCGTCACCAGCGAGCAGTTGGAAGGCCTTGCCGAGGAGCTCGTCGCCGTCGGCGCGGTCGACTTCCTCATCCACGGCACGAGCAAGCGCCGCACCGTAACGCCGCACAGCTTCCGCCAAGACCGGCGACGGCAGGTCTGCACCCGCTGCGCCACGTGCGGGGCCTGCGCCTGCTACACCCATCCCGAGGGCGAGTGCGACCACTGCCGACACCGCGCACACCAGCTGCGCACCGCCGAAGAAGACATCGCCCGCTGGCGCGCCGAACTGGACGCTGGCGCCGTCTACGCCATCCCCACCAGCGGCACACGCCTGCACCGCTGGGACTGTCCCACCCTCCAGGGCCCCGAGGCCCGCCTCGCCACCCTCCTGGAACAACTGGCCATTGGCCCAGGTGCAGCCAGCTGGGAGCGGCTGCCGAAGCTGCTGACCACCGAGCAGCTACGCGCCCGCGGCTCCGGACGCCGACGCTGCGCCACCTGTGGCCCGGACCCGGTCGTCTGATCCATCAACCCGTCCCCGCCGCTACCCCGGCCACGCGGAGGACGGCGTCTACGTCGACCGGCTCGTCCAGGCCGGCGAAACCACCGCCCTCACCGACCCATTCCCCCTCGCTCTCAACCCAACCCGGAACACCCGCTACCTGCCCCCATTACGGGACCGGGCAGCAACCTCGGAACCGGCGCGGACCGCAGCCGAGGACCGCCGGCGCCAGGAAACCGCCGCCCTCGCCGTGCCCGCGAGCAGCGCGCACGCCACCACGCCGCCCTTGCCGTCGCCCGCGCCACCCGGGCCGGGGCGATCCCGCTGCGCACCGCCCGCCCGGCCCCGCCACGTACCGGAGCCGTGTGAGCCGCAGTCGGCCTCGCTCGTTCGGGGAAAGCCGGGACAACCGCGCGGTGGTGCGACAGGGTGGCCGCGACAACCCGTTCGCCGGCCCCGGATCGGGCCGCAGCAGATCAGCAGCGAGACGGACGCACGTGAGCGAGCAGGACCCGGACGGTGGCGGCCCGGCCTTCGAGGCGCCCCACGACCTGCGTGCCGACTGACCCAGGTGGCCAGCCAGTCCGCAGGTCCGGGATTGTCCGCTGACCGACCAATGAGAGGGATGAAGCAGTGGGGATCAGTGGAGAGGTGAGCGTGAGCGCTCCGGGGATCGAGATGCCCGACGTGCTCGTCACCTTCGGGATCGACTTCCCGCGTCAGCGCGAACGCCCGCTGAGGGAGGGCTACGGCCAGTCGGTAGAGCTGCCGGCGATGATCGACATCGTCGCCGCCATCGAGGCTGGCACCATCACAGCTACGGAGGCGCGCGAGTTGCTTCTGCGGCTCGCCGGTCAGCTGTACGACCGGTGGAACCTGCGCGAGCACGAGCAGCACGACGACCTTCTCGCCTGGTGCATCCGAGACGGCGGGTGCCCAGACTGCGAGAACTACGGCGACCGCTTCGAGCCGCACCTCGACGCCTTGGCCGAGCGGTGGCGTCGCTACAACACCCCGGACGAGTACCCGTTCACCGCGGGCCGCTCCGCAGGACTGCACGAGACGACCTGCCCCGTGGTGCGGCACACCATGCCGACAGAGTGGAGCCGACCGGTCGGCGAAGAGTACGTGCAAGAGCGCCGGCTCTTCTGCCACCGGCAGAACCTACGTTACGGCGGCACCGAAGCCGACTTCGAGTTCGAGCTGGCGGCGACGAAGACAGACAGCGGATGGACGGTCATGACCATCGAGGAAACCCGCGTGTGGGAGGCTCGGCACACCGGCCCGAAGGGCGGCCGGAAGTACCGGCGCTGCCAACGCTGCGCGCCGACGCCGTAGGACTGGCACCCGCCCGGCTGGCCGCTGGGCCTGCCACACGATGCGTGGGCCCAGTGGCCGTGTCAGTACTCGCCATCCATGTCGATCCAGATCCGGCCGTGGTGGTCGGTGTGAGCCGGGTAGATGTACCCGGCGACGGCCGCCCCGTCCGCGCTGTCCCGCAACCAGCCCGTGCTGCTTCCTCCCGCCGCGGGTGCCGTCAGACGAAGAGCGCCGAGAGCGCGAGGCCCAGCAGTATCGCGGAGGCCAGGACGCCCACGACCCAGCGCATACGGAACATACCTGGTTCGACCAGCGGCCACACCGCCAGCCCAACCAGGACAGGAGCCCAGACGGCCAGGGCGATCCGTACGGCGGTGTTCGGTCCGATACCGAGCCCAACAGCCCCAAGGTAGACGGCGCTCGCGCCCACCCCAGCTGCGAAGAAGCTGATGACGAACCACGCAGCTTGACGGCGCTTGTCGGCGTTCTCGGGAGTACCCAGGTGCCGGTGCGCGAAGGCGTGCAGCCGGTCGTGGACCGACGCGAGGACGGCTACCGGCACGGAGCGCGCCGTGACTCCCTGGCCGCTCACCGGCCCTCGCCCGGGCGCATCCCCTGGATCCCCTGGATCCCCAGGATCGGATACGCACCGGCCGGAGGAATAACCCGGTCGATCCTCATACCCGTGTCCATCCACTCATCCGGCCAGTCCGACTCGTGCTCGATCGTGATGGGCACAGCCTCGTGCTCAATCTCGTTGATCTTCCAAGCAACGACGGGCACCGTTGTGGAAACGCCCGTCTCCTTATCAGAGTCGGGAACGTAGCGGACCGTCCATCCCGGCTCCGCAGGAATGACAACGCCGTTCGTGCCACACCGGTAAACACCGATCAGTCCTTCGCGTCGCTCGGCCAGCCGGAGCCTCCCCTTGTCGAAGATGAGCGGATATCCGTCGGCGTCCCACGCCTCGACCGGGACTTTGATCACGGTGCTGGAGCCCTTGTACGCGGCGTAGAAGCCGGTGGGACTGAACTGGTACTTGCCTGACACGCTCATCTGCTCCCGTCGGTCGGAACCCGCCCACGAGGCTGTCCCAGACAGGCCTCCGACGCAGTGGGAATCGGAAGAATCGGCCGGATACAGACGTCCCGCTGCGCCCGATCCGGCTGGTCCCGCCGTGGACCAGAGCTGCGTGGCTGCAGCCGGCCTCGCTCGTTCGGGGAAAGCGGGACAACCGCGCGGTGGTGCGACAGGGTGGCCGCGACTTGGGCCGCAGCAGATCAGCAGCGAGGTGAATGCGCGTGAGCGAGCAGGACCCGGACAGTGGCCCGGCCTTCAAGGTGCCCCACGACCTGCGTGCCGAGCAGCTGCTCCTCGGCACGACGATGCGCTCCAAGGACGCGGTCGCCGACGTCGTCGAGATCCTGCACCCGGCCAGCTTCTACCGCCCGGCCCACGAGCTCATCCACAACGCGGTGCTGGAGCTGTACGCGGCCGGAGAGTCCACCGACCCGATCAGGGTCGCCGGGAAGCTGACCGAACAGGGCCTGCTGGCGAGGGCGGGCGGCCGGGACTACCTGCACAAGCTCGTCAACATGGTCCGCAGCACCGCCGAAGCCGAAGCCCTCGCCACCCTGGTCGAGGACAAGGCGCTGCGCCGCCGGCTGATCGTCGTCGCGGAGCGGATCGACCGCGCCGCCCACGCCGACGCCCCCACCACTGACCTGATCGACCAGGTCCAGGCCGAGGTGCACGCCGTGACCACCGGCCACAGCCCGAGCTGAATCGAGGCGCGCCCGCTGGCCGACATCATGGAAGGCGTCCTTGACGAAGTCGAGGGCATCGGCTCGTACATCGGCGCCCCAGCCGGCCTGCCCACAGGCCTGCCCGACTTGGACTTGCTGACCAACGGCCTGCACCCCGGTCAGCTGATCGTCCTGGGCAGCCGCCTCGTCCAGGGCAAGAGCACCCTCGCGCTCACCATCCTGCGGGCCTGCTCCTTCCGCAACGGCCTGCCCGCCGTGCTCTACAGCCTCGGCATGGGCCGCAACGAGATCGGCATGCGCCTGCTCTCCGCGGAAAGCCGCGTCCCGCTGCACCACATGCGCTCGAGCAACATGACCGACCGGGACTGGACCCGCGCCGCCACCCGCATGCCCGAGATCACCTCCGTCCCGCTGTTCATCGACGACGCCCCGAACCTCACCCTCGCCGAGATCCGCTCCAAGAGCCGGCGCCTCAAGGCCCAACACGGCATCAAGCTCATCGTCGTCGACTACGTCCAGCTCCTCGACCACGGCAGGCACAAGTACGGCAGCCGCTACGAGGACGTCAACGAGGTCAGCCGCCGCCTCAAGCTCCTCGCCAAGGAACTGCAGCTGCCCGTCATCGCGCTCTCCCAGCTCAACCGCGCGCCCGAGCAGCGCGCCGACAAACGCCCCCACATCTACGACCTGCGCGACTCCGGCACCCTGGAGGACGACGCGGACCTGCTCCTCCTCCTCCACCGTGACGACGTCTACGCGGCCGACAACCGGCCCGGCGAAGCCAACCTGATCGTCGCCAAGCATCGCAACGGCCCCACCGCGATCATCACCATCGCCTTCCACCCCACCATCTCGGCCTTCACCGACCCGGCCGACAGCGGCTTCGTCCCCCACCAGGCCGACGACCACGCCCGCGAGCACCGCGTACGCCACCGCGCGGCTCTCGCCGTCGCCCGCGCCACCCGGGCCGGGGCGATCCCGCTGTGCACTGGCCGCCCGGCCCCGCCGCGGACCGGAGCGGCGTGAGCCGCAGCCAGCCTCGCTCGTTCGGGGAAAGCCGGGACAACCAGGCGATGGCGGCGGAAGGCTGCTGGAGCGGCTCTACGGGGGTCCGATGATCACTGCTTCTGGTGGACGAGGTGGAAGTACAGGCCGCCCACCGCTGCAGCAATCCACGGAATCCACCCGAGCAGCGTCGTCCACCCGCCCAGCTCCCCCAGCGACACATTCGCGGTGATGCACGCACCGAGCACCGCCACCAACGAGCCGATGGTCGTCAGGGTCCGATGGGAGTCCTTGGCCGAGAGCGACGCCGTCGGACGCACCGTCTCGTCTGCGCCGCAGTGGATGAAGTGGTGGACGTGAATGGCGAATGCCGCCGCGACCACCGCCCATGAGACAAGGAGCGCGACCGTCCCGAAGAACATCCCGTTGCCGTGCTGGTACTCCGCCAGGTTGATCATGCACCCTCCGGTGTGAAGTCCCGGCGGCCGGCCACGAGGGCGGGTCCGGGCGTCGATGACCCGGCAGGAACGTACAGCCATCACCGCCGTCGTGAGCCTCGCGGGACATGACCCTGCTCCGGCCCGAAAGCGATCCGGACCACGCAGCGCTCCGTACCAACGCCGCCGCTCCCGCCCGCCCGGCTGGATCTGTCCGGGCAGTTCAGGACCCTGGACCGGCCAGGCGCACCGGTGAGCGGTCCCCGGCACCCCCGTGCCGGGATCGGCGGCCGGGCGACGTAGGTCCGTCAACAGCGTGCTGCGTGAAACCGCACCTTCGGGTGGAACATCGCAAGGCGGCCCGCCCACCCGACCGGGTGGGCACGACCATGACCCGCGTGAAAACCACCCGCTTCGCTCTGCGCACCGTCGTCCCGCTGCTCGCGGTCCTCCTCCTGACTGCTTGCGGAACCAACACGCCTCCGTCCCAGGACGCCCGACTCAGGAAGGCCGCCGGGGTCACCAACGTCTCGCTGATCATGCCGAACGGGCTCTGGAAGAAGACCAAGCCCCCTTTCGGGGACGTCGGCAACCGGAAGCCCACCGGCCTCGACGGCGACCGCGGCGCCCGCGGCCTGGTCCGGATCACCCTGTCGGGCACCGAGGTGGTCGAGTACATGAAGTACCTCGACGGCGAGGCCCATCCCGGTAAGTTCGACGAGGTGATGGGCCAGCCCGAAGAGGAAGCGGCGGGGCGCGTCTACGACGCGCTGGGCAAGGCTCTCGACACCATCCAGCCCGCCATCAGCTCGAACGATGCCGCACCCGAGGTCCTGATCGACGATACCTTGGCCACCACCGCCCCGTAGCCGCGCCCCACTGCGGGCTCGGCTTGATTCCAAGGGCCCTGCGGCCCGCTCTGGGAAGCGCGCTAGGTGGTCGCGGGGCCGGACCGAGGTGCGCGGTGTCAGACCCGAGCCTGCAGGGCCACCACTTGCCGAAGACTGTGTCGGACGCTGGGAGGGTAAGAAGTTTCTGACCTCCTGGCATGTTCGCGACCGAAAGATTGCAGGTCACAGACCCGTTCACAGACATCGCGCGAGGTCTAGCATTCCCGGCACGGCGGCCCCACCACAGCACCACCGGGCCGCCTAACAGAGCAGCCGCGCTACGTCCTCCCGGCGCTGCTGGCCTCCCATCGGCCGGGTCCTCGGGGAACACCCCCTGC
>NZ_JBIVVI010000217.1:0-9516 GCF_044757675.1 Kitasatospora sp. NPDC091257 | reverse complement strand
TCTGGGCACTACGGGGCCGAGCGGTGGGAGGACGGGAAGCTCTCGGCGCCGGAGGCGCATCCGGGGGTGGCGCGGGTGCGGGACGTGCTGCCGGTGGTGCTGGAGCGGGTCGGGGCGCCCGAGGGGACGTGGGTGGAGGACAAGGGGCGGTCGGTGGCCGTGCACACCCGGCGGACGGCGGCGCCGGAGGAGGCGCTGCAGCTGCTGCGGGCGCCGGTGGGGGACCTGGCGGCCGAGCACGGGCTGGTGGTGGAGCCCGGCCGGCTGGTGCTGGAGCTGCGGCCGCCGGGGGTGGACAAGGGGGCGGCGCTGACCGGGTTCCTGCGGGAGCGGGGGGCCCGTGCGGTGCTCTACGCCGGGGACGACCTGGGGGACGTGGCGGCCTTCGTCGCGGTGGAGAAGCTGCGGGGCGAGGGCGTGGCCGGGGTGCTGGTGTGCGCCGGTGCGGTGGGGGACGCGCCGGTGCGGGAGCTGGCCGACCGGGCGGATCTGGTGGTCGCCGGGCCGGAGGGGGTGGTGGAGCTGCTGGGGGCTCTCGGGGAGGCGCTCACAGGGCGTTGAGCTGGTCCAGGAACCACTGCTGCGGGGGGAGTGCGGTGGCCGCCGCGGCCAGGCGCCCGGTGCGGTCGGCGCGCTCCTTCGGGTCCATGGTGAGAGCGGCGTGGAGGGCGTCGGCGGTGGCGATGACGTCGTAGGGGTTGACGGTGAGGGCGTCGTCCTTGAGTTCGGCGTGGGCGCCGGCCTCGCGGGAGAGGACGAGGGCGCAGCCGTTGTCGGAGACCACCGGGACTTCCTTGGCGACCAGGTTCATGCCGTCGCGGATGGGGTTGACCAGGGCGACGTCGGCCAGGCGGTAGGCGGCGAGCGAGCGCGGGAAGTCGTCGTCGACGTGGAGGAGCAGCGGCTGCCAGGCGGGGGTGGCGAATTCGGCGTTGATCTCGTCGGCGAGAAGCTGGACGGTGGCCGTGTAGTCGCGGTACTCGGCCAGGTCGGTGCGGGAGGGGTAGGCGAAGGCGATGTGCACCACCCGGTCGTGCCACTCGGGGCGGGTGCGGAGCAGGTGCCGGTAGGCCTGGAGGCCGCGGACGATGTTCTTGCTCAGCTCGGTGCGGTCGACCCGGACGATGGTGCGGCGGTCGCCGACGGTCCGGCGGAGGGCGGCGAGGCGTTCGTCGACGTCGGGGCGGTGGGCGCGTTCGCGCAGGAAGTCGGCGTCGGCGCCGAGGGCGTGGACGCCGAGGCCCGTGGTGCGGCCGTCGAGGGTGACGGTGAGCGCGTCGAGGTCGACGGTCGCGTCCAGGAGGTCCTCGCAGCAGGCGGCGAAGGCGCGGGCCCAGCGTTCGGTCAGGAAGCCGGCCCGGTCGGCGCCCAGGATGCCGGTGAGGACGGCCCGGGCGACGTCGTCGGGCAGCATCCGGTAGTACTCGGGCGGGGCCCAGGGGGTGTGCGAGAAGTGGCCGATCCGCAGGTCGGGGCGGGCCGCCCGGAGCAGGGCCGGGACCAGGGAGAGGTGGTAGTCCTGGACGAGGACCGCGGCGTTCGGGGCGGCCTCGGCGGCCAGGGCCTCGGCGAAGGCCTCGTTGTACGCCCGGTAGGCGGCCCACTCGGTGCGGAAGCCGGCGTCGAAGGCGGGTGCCGTGGGGGTCGCGTAGAGCAGGTGGTGGACGAACCACAGGGTGGAGTTGGCGACGCCGTTGTAGGCGCGGGCGAAGGTCTGCGGGTCGATGTCCAGCATCCGTACGGCCTGGCCGCCGACCTCGTGGCCGGCCAGGTCGAGGCGGCCGTGCGGCGCCTCGGCGGCGGCTCTGCGGTCGGCGTCGTTGAGGGCGGCGCAGACCCAGACGGCGTTCGGGTCCGCGATGGCGGAGAGGCCGGAGACCAGTCCGCCGCCGCCGCGGCGCAGGGTCAGCGTGCCGTCGTCGGCGGTGCTGAAGGACACCGGTCCCCGGTTGGAGGCAACCAGGACGGGGGCGGTGCCGGTCGCGCTCGAACGGTTGGTCGTGAGATCGCCCATGGTTGGGATGTTGCCGGGGGTTCGGGGCGGCAAACCCCTCAATGACGGGTCGCGTATTCGGGGACGGTGTGCATCGGGGGGCGTTCCAGGGCGGTCACCGGGTGGGTGTGGGCGGTGAAGGCGCGGGTTTCCGGGTCGCGGGTGAACTGGGTGAGTTGGGGGTGGACGAGGTCGGCGGAGGCCTTGAGGCGGTGGGTGCGGTCGAGGCGTTCCAGGGCGGTCCGGTAGATGGTGGCGGCCATCCGGCCGAGGGCCTGGCCGTCCTGGTGGCGGTGGTGCCGGACGCCGACGTCCACCTGGGCCAGGGCGTCCAGACCGGCCAGTTCCAGGGCGTCGACCAGCAGGCCGAGTTCGACGCCGTAGCCGGTGGGGAAGGGCAGCCGTTCGAGCAGTGAGCGGCGGGCCGCGTACTCGCCGCCGAGGGGCTGGACGAAACCGGCGAGTTCCGGCCAGTGGAGGTTGAGCAGGGGCCGGGCGACGAGTTCGGTGACCCGGCCGCCGCCGGCGGGCAGGACGGCGCCCTCGGATTCCAGCGGGCGGTCGTACATGGCCTTGACCAGTTGGATGGACTCGTCGGTCAGCAGCGGGCCGAGGATGCCGGAGACGAGGGCCGGGTCGAATTCGCGCAGGTCGGCGTCGACGAAGCAGACGATGTCGCCGCGGGTGACCAGCAGCGAGCGCCAGAGCACCTCGCCCTTGCCGGGGACGGCGGGCAGCCGGGGCAGGACGGCGTCGCGGTGCTCGACCCGGGCGCCGGCCTCGGCGGCGACGGCGGCCGTGGCGTCGGTGGAGCCCGAGTCGACGACGACGAGTTCGTCGACGAGCGGCAGGCGTTCCATCAGCTCGCGGCGGATGGTGCGGACGATGTCGCCGACGGTGGCCTCCTCGTCCAGGGCGGGGAGGACCACGCTGACGGTGCGGCCGGTGCGTTCCTTGGCGGCGAGGAGGGTGTGGACCGGCCGGTCGGCCGCGCTCCAGGAGCGGCGGCGCAGCCAGGACGCCGCCTGCGGGAGGAGCTCGGGAATCGGTTCGGCGGGCACGGAGGTCTCCTCGGCGGGGTCGGTGGGACGGGTCATCTCGCGTGGCGGACGGACCCGTTCAGGATTGACGCCTTCGGATACAGTCTTCGTACAGCGGTCGGACCTTTGCACGCCGGGGTCGCCGTTGAGCATCACCACAATTTCACAAGCTCATCCAGAGGGACTGAGGGAACGGCCCGTTGACGTCCCGGCAACCTTCCCGCGCGGCTGTCTGTCGACAGGCCCCGGCGGGACAGGTGCCAATTCCGGCCTGTGGCGCGACCGTGCCACGGGGAAGATGAGGAGAGAGGCCTCGCCATCATGGCTATCGACACCGCCGCACCTGTTTCCGTCGACCTCGGCCCCGCCGCCGCGCTGTCCTGTCGCGAGTGCGGCACCCGCTTCCCGCTCGGCCCCAGCTTCGCCTGCCTGGAGTGCTTCGGCCCGCTGGAGATCGCCTACGAGTTCGGCAGCGAGGGCGCCGAGGAGCTGCGCAAGCGGATCGAGGCCGGTCCGGCGTCCATCTGGCGGTACGCGCCGCTGCTGCCGGTTCCGGCCGACGTGGCGTCGAAGCCCAATCTGAACCCGGGGTGGACCCCGCTGGTGAAGGCGGACAACCTGGGCCGGGAGCTCGGTTTCACCGCCCAGCTGCACGTCAAGGACGACTCCGGGAACCCGACGCACTCGTTCAAGGACCGGGTGGTCGCCTGCGCGATCGAGGCGGCCCGGGCGTTCGGGTACACCACGCTGTCCTGCTCCTCCACCGGCAACCTGGCCGGCGCGGTGGGGGCGGCGGCGGCCCGGGCCGGGTTCCGGTCCTGCGTGTTCATCCCGCACGACCTGGAGCAGGGCAAGGTCGTCATGGCCGGGGTGTACGGCGGCGAGCTGGTCGGCATCGAGGGCAACTACGACGACGTGAACCGCTTCTGCTCGGAGCTGATCGGCGATTCGGCCGGCGAGGGCTGGGGCTTCGTCAACGTGAACCTGCGGCCGTACTACGGCGAGGGTTCCAAGACGCTGGCGTACGAGATCTGCGAGCAGCTCGGCTGGCGGCTGCCGGAGCAGATCGTGATCCCGATCGCCTCGGGCTCGCAGCTGACGAAGATCGACAAGGGCCTCCAGGAGCTGATCAGGCTCGGCCTGGTCGAGGACCGGCCGTACCGGATCTTCGGCGCCCAGGCCGAGGGCTGCTCGCCGGTGTCGGCCGCGTTCAAGGCCGGCCGGGACGTGATCAAGCCGGTCAAGCCGGACACCATCGCCAAGTCGCTGGCGATCGGCAACCCGGCCGACGGCCCGTACGTGCTGGACATCGCCCGCCGCACCGGTGGCGCGGTGGAGGACGTCACGGACGCCGAGGTCGTGGCGGCGATCCGGCTGCTGGCGCGGACCGAGGGCATCTTCGCCGAGACCGCCGGCGGGGTGACCGTCGGCGTGCTGAAGAAGCTGGTCGAGACCGGGCAGCTGGATCCGGCCAAGGAAACCGTCGCGATCAACACCGGCGACGGCCTGAAGACCCTGGACGCCGTCTCCGACGCCGGGATGACCGCCGTCATCCGCCCGACGCTGGACTCGTTCCGCGCCGCCGGCCTCGCGTCCGTCTGAACCACCCGATCGGCCCCGCCCCCGCAAGGAGAGTCATGAGCGCCAACGTCCGCATTCCCACCATCCTCCGCACCTACACCGACGGTGCCGCCGTGGTGACCGCCGAGGGTGCCACCCTGGCCGAGGTCGTCGCCGACCTGGAGAAGAACCACCCGGGCATCTCGGCCCGCATCCTGGACGACACCGGCAAGCTGCGCCGCTTCGTGAACGTCTACGTGAACGACGACGACGTGCGTTTCGCCGAGGGCCTGGCGACCGAGATCGAGGACGGCGCCGGCATCTCGATCATCCCGGCGGTGGCCGGCGGCTGCTGAGCCTTCGCGACCAACCAGCGGTCGCCCGCGCGTACGGAATTCCGTTTCCCGTATGCGCGGGCGACCGCTGGCATTCCGGCCGGAATATTTCCCGGTCGAGTCGGAGTAGAGTGTGGCTCGGTTGGGAACAGGGTTTCCCTTTCGGCCCCCGCAGTGCTCGGCCCGGGGGCGTCCGGCCGGCGGGACCGGCCCGTGAAACATGTCAGGCGGATGTCAGAATTCCCGCGGACATTTGAGTAATTCGTCCGCTATGTCCGGCGTGAAATGCCGAGATTATTCCGATTCGGCCCGTCCTGTCCCTTGACATCGAGGCGGAATTACCGGTGGTTGGCCCTGTTGCAGAGGGCGTCGATCCGGATACATTCAGCGGCGGTCGACGCAATCACCCGCTCGCCGGAAGCCGCCTGGCGTCCTGCACGGAGGGTTGCGGCGTGCACGGCTGCGCCCAGGGGGGGTTCCCCGGGCCGGCCTTCAACCAATCCGGGCCCGCGACCTGCGGGCGCGTGAAGGGCCAGCACAGCACTAGGGGAGTTCGGAATGGCTCAGGGCACCGTCAAGTGGTTCAACGCGGAGAAGGGCTACGGCTTCATCGCGGTCGACGGTGGTGCGGACGTCTTCGTCCACTACAGCGCGATCCAGATGGACGGCTACCGCACCCTCGAGGAGGGCCAGCGGGTCGAGTTCGAGATCTCTCAGGGACAGAAGGGCCCGCAGGCGGACATGGTCCGCGCCGCGGTCTGACCCCTTCCGACCCCAGGAGCTCGGCGCGGCCCTGCGGCTGGTGACCTCTCGCTTCTCGACGGGCCCGTGCGACTCGTGTCGCACGGGCCCGTCGGCGTTCCCGGGCGGCCCCGGCGGCGGCTCGCGGATTGCCGATTGGGCTTGCACTCGCCCACCCGGAGTGCTAATCATTGGCGTTAGCACTCACAGTGTGAGAGTGACAGCGGACCGGGTCGGTGAGGCCCCCGGGAGCGGAGGGAATGGACCTCCGCGCACCAGGGCCGTCCGTCGCGGGCACCCCTTGGTCCGAGCAGTCGACCGTGTCCCGGAGGACCACTTCTGATGGCCAAGATCATCGCCTTTGATGAGGAAGCTCGCCGCGGCCTTGAGCGTGGCATGAACCAGCTCGCCGACGCGGTGAAGGTCACGCTCGGCCCCAAGGGCCGCAACGTCGTGCTGGAGAAGAAGTGGGGCGCCCCCACGATCACCAACGACGGTGTCTCCATCGCCAAGGAGATCGAGCTCGAGGACCCGTACGAGAAGATCGGTGCGGAGCTCGTCAAGGAGGTCGCCAAGAAGACGGACGACGTCGCGGGTGACGGCACCACCACCGCCACCGTGCTCGCCCAGGCCCTGGTTCGCGAGGGTCTGCGCAACGTCGCCGCCGGCGCCAACCCGATGGCCCTGAAGCGCGGCATCGAGAAGGCCGTCGCCGCCGTCTCCGACCAGCTGCTGGCCCAGGCCAAGGACGTGGAGACCAAGGAGCAGATCGCCTCCACCGCCTCCATCTCGGCCGCCGACACCCAGATCGGCGAGCTGATCGCCGAGGCCATGGACAAGGTCGGCAAGGAAGGCGTCATCACCGTCGAGGAGAGCAACACCTTCGGTCTGGAGCTTGAGCTCACCGAGGGCATGCGCTTCGACAAGGGCTACATCTCCGCCTACTTCGCCACCGACCTGGAGCGCATGGAGGCGACGTTCGAGGACCCGTACATCCTCATCGCCAACTCCAAGATCGGCTCGGTCAAGGACCTGCTCCCGCTGCTGGAGAAGGTCATGCAGAGCGGCAAGCCGCTGGTCATCATCGCCGAGGACGTCGAGGGCGAGGCCCTGTCGACCCTGGTCGTGAACAAGATCCGTGGCACCTTCAAGTCCGTCGCCGTCAAGGCCCCGGGCTTCGGTGACCGCCGCAAGGCCATGCTCGGCGACATCGCCATCCTCACCGGTGGCACCGTCATCTCCGAGGAGGTCGGCCTCAAGCTGGAGAACGCCGGCATCGACCTGCTGGGCACCGCCCGCAAGGTGGTCATCACCAAGGACGAGACCACCATCGTCGACGGTGGCGGCGACAGCGAGCAGGTCGCGGGCCGCGTCAACCAGATCCGCGCCGAGATCGAGAACAGCGACTCGGACTACGACCGCGAGAAGCTCCAGGAGCGCCTCGCCAAGCTGGCCGGCGGCGTGGCCGTCATCAAGGCCGGCGCGGCCACCGAGGTGGAGCTCAAGGAGCGCAAGCACCGCATCGAGGACGCCGTCCGCAACGCCAAGGCCGCCGTCGAGGAGGGCATCGTCGCCGGTGGTGGCGTCGCCCTGCTGCAGGCCGGTGTCGCCTTCGACAAGCTGGAGCTGGACGGCGACGAGGCCACCGGTGCCAACATCGTCAAGGTCGCGCTGGAGGCCCCGATCAAGCAGATCGCGACCAACGCCGGCCTGGAGGGTGGCGTCGTGGTGGAGAAGGTGCGCAACCTCCCCGCCGGTCACGGCCTGAACGCGGCCACCAACACCTACGTCGACCTGATCGCCGAGGGCATCATCGACCCGGCCAAGGTCACCCGCTCCGCGCTGCAGAACGCCGCCTCCATCGCGGCGCTGTTCCTCACCACCGAGGCCGTCATCGCCGACAAGCCGGAGAAGGCCGCCGCGGCCGCCGGCGGCGGCATGCCGGGCGGTGACATGGACTTCTGATCCTGATCGTTTCGATCGGATCGGTTGGACCTCGTCCGTGTGGGCGGTTCCCTTCGGGGGGCCGCCCACACGGCGTTTCGGCGTTCCGGTCGTTTCGGTGTTCCGGACGTGTCGACGGAGAATGGACGGATGGCTGCTGACGACATCGAGACCGCCCTGCACAACGCACGGGCACTGATCCTGGCCGACCTCACCGCGCGGGACGTGGCGGACGCCGCCGTCGTCTCGCTGGTGGAGCAGGCCGTGACGCACCGCCGCTGGTGGCTGGAGCAGTGGCCGGACGGCACCGAGTACGTGCTCGGGCTGGTCGCCCAGGACGTCCAGGACGCGCTGCTGGAGGCGTACGGGCGCTGGCCGCTGTGCGCCGACTGCGCGGCCGACGGGGACCCGCACGCCCTGGGCGTGGAACCCGAGCTGGGGCCGGACCCGCACTGGGTGTGCGGCAAGCAGGGCGCGGTGGTGGCACCCGTGGGGAAGCTCGGGTAGACCCGTGCGTACGGTGGCGGCATGAGGCGCTGGGTGTGGGGTGCGGCGGGCGGGTGCTGCGGGCTCGGGCTGTGGTGGGCCGCGGTGGAGCTGTCGGGGGCCGACCAGGACGCGTGGTGGGCCGTGGTGGGTCGCCTGCCCGCGGTGCTGGCGGGAATGGCCGCCGCGGACCGGGTGCTCGCGCGGCGGGGCTGACGGGCGTCAGAGGGCGCCGAGTTCGGCCGTCAGATTGGTCCGCGCGGCGGCCGTGAAGCGCTCGCGGGCGGCGGGGGTGCGGTAGAGCGCGGGCAGGGCGAGCAGGTGGCGCAGGACGGCGGCCCGGCCGGCCGAGAAGTCCGGCGCGGGGACGAAGCCGTACTCCTCGCGGACGGCGGCCGCGTACGCCGCGTACGCCTCGGGGCTGCCGCCGAGGACGGCGAGGTCCGCGTCGCAGAGCACCTCGCCGTTGCGGTCGCCGGGCGCCGGGTCGTGGCCGACGGTGAGCAGCACCAGGCGCTCGACCTCGGCGACCCGCTCGGCGGGCAGTCCGGCGGCGGTCAGCGCGCGGACGGCCAGGGCGGCGCTGCGCTCCTCGTTCTCGGTGCGGTCGGGGCGGTGGACGGCGTCGTGGAACCAGGCCGCGAGCCGGACGGCCTCCGGGTCGTCGGCGTACCCGGCCAGCTCGTCGACGTGTTCCAGCACGGCGTGCAGGTGGGTGACGGTGTGGTAGCGGCGCTGCGGCTCCGACCAGCGGCGCAGCAGCTCCCGGCCGTACGGTTCGGGCTCGACGGCGGCCCCGCAGCGGTGCAGCAGGGCGGTCCAGGCGGCGAGCAGGCCGTCGGTGAGCGGGCCTTCGGTGAGCGGGCCTTCGGTGAGCGGGCCTTCGCCGAGCGGCCGGTGCCCGGGGGCGGACGGTCGGTGCCCGGCGGCGGACGGTCGGTGCCCGGCGGCGGACGGGTCGTGCTCGGTGGTCGGCATGGCGACCATTGTGGCGGCCCGGCCGGGCGCTGGACCTATAGGTAGGTTGACGATATATGTAGTCGTATGACTGAACGCTCCATGCAGGAGCCCACGCTGCTGCTGCTCACCGCGCTGGCCGACGCCCCGCGGCACGGCTACGCGCTCATCCAGGAGATCGCCGCGATCTCCGACGGCCGGGTCAGGATGCGCACCGGCACGCTCTACGGGGCGCTCGACCGGCTGCTGGGCCAGGGCCTGATCGAGGTCGCCGCCGAGGAGGTGGTGGACGGCCGTGCCCGGCGCAGCTACGCGCTGACCGGGGCCGGCCGGGACGCGCTGGCCGCCGAGGCGGAGCGGCTGCGGGCGGTGGCCACCGAGGCCGAGCGCCGGCTCAGCAGGATCCGGTCGATGCTGCCGGGCAAGGCCGGGTCGCAGGGGCGGCCCGCGGCGGGGGGAG
>NZ_JBIVVI010000216.1:0-9524 GCF_044757675.1 Kitasatospora sp. NPDC091257 | reverse complement strand
CCGACAAGTCCCCACCGATACCCCTTCCGCTGCGCCCCTCAGCCACGCTTGGTGGGCAACCGCATACAGAGCAGTGGAACTCGGAATACCCATCCACAGGTCGTACTCACCGAACTCGCTGTGATGGTGTCGCCGATCGCTGAAAATTCAGAGATCGTTGACAGACGGTCCAACTGTGCGCGGATCCCCTGCGCTGCCCCGAGTGGCGCACGATCCCTCGACTCACTCGCCTTCCAGTTCTCCGCCCTCGCCGCCGAATACTTAGTCGGGTAACCGGGCCACGTTGCCGTGACCCGGCTACCCGACTAGGCCGCACGTTCGGGGCGCGTACCAGGGCGTACGCGAGCACTGCTGATTCGCCGGCGTCAGGTTCGTGCTGCCACTGATGTGCGTCGGCAGGTGTAGCCGGGAATCTCCCGCTTCCCTTCGGGCAACGCATGGCCGACCGGGTCTCCGGCCGCATTGCCCAACGGATGAGCAGGGCAGACCTGAGCCCGACCTCGCGAAGATGTGCAAGGAGCCGGGAGTCGTCCTCGAAGACGAGCTCGGCGGCGGGATCGAGCGCCTGATGCAGCATCGCCTGCACGACATCGGCCATCGGCTGTTCGTTGACGACCCCGGCCCACTGGTCAGCGGCTTCGTGGTCGCCCTGGGCCGTGGCTGCGGCCCACTGGGCGACGCAGGCCTTCGTGACGTGGTACGGGCTTTGCCCCATGTTGTAGACACTCGCTTGTTATACGACCAAGCCCAGGTTAATGACGCTCGTGGCGTGTTGCCGTTCATAGTCGACCGGGCTGCGGTAGCCGAGGGCGGAGTGACGCCGCCCTCGGTTGCACCAGGCCATCCAGGCGAAGGCCGCCATGCGGGCTTGCAACCTGATCAGCCGGCGTGAGCCGTAGAACGGTTCGCGCTTCAACGTGGCGAAGAACGACCGAGGTCGGGCCAGCGCGGACGCTGTCCGAGGTCGAACGGGGCGACGCCGATGCCGAGGGGCCCCGTCCTGCCGGTCGGGTGCGGCTACTCCTGCCGGTAGGCGCGGGCGGGCGGGGCGGCTGCGGCGACCGGTGCGCGGAGCACGGATCCGTCCGGGCCGGCCGGGTGGTCGAGGCCGTGGCGGGCGGTGGTGATCAGCAGGTGGCCGCCGGTCGGGGTGAGGCAGACGGAGGTGGGCTGGCGGGCGGGGAGGCGCAGGGTCGTCAGGTGGGTGCCGTCGGGGTGGTAGCGGTGGACGGCGCCGTGTCCCCAGATCGCCACCCAGAGGCAGCCGTCGGTGTCCACGGTCATCCCGTCGGGGGAGCCGCCGTCCGCCGTGCGGGTGAACTCCGCGTGGTCGGTCGGGTTGCCGTCGGGGTCGAGGGCGTAGCGGTGGATGACGCCCGCCGCGCTGTCGGCGACGTAGAGGAGGTTGCCCGTGCTGTTGAAGGCGGGGCCGTTGACGATCGTCATGCCGTCGAGGACGCGGTGCACGGAGCCGTCGTGGTCGGTGCGGTAGAGCGATCCGGCGCCGGGGGTGCCGTCGTAGGGCATGCTGCCGGCCCAGAAGCGGCCGTGCGGGTCGCAGACGCCGTCGTTCATCCTGGTGGGGACGGGGGAGCCGTCCTCGGGGCGGGCGAGCCAGTCCGGACTGCCGTCGGGGCCGAGCAGGGCGATGCCCGTGCCGGCGGCGGCGATCCAGTGTCCGGGGCGGCCGCCGACCGGCGCGACGGCGCCGAGCGGGACGTCGAGGCGGGCGATCTCGCGCGGGGTTCGCGGCCCTGTGAGGCCGGGGACTTCGAGGAGGCGGCCGGCGAGGATGTCGACGTAGACGAGCCGTCCGTCGATCCAGCGGGCGCCTTCGGCGAGTTCGTGGTCGCCGGCGGCCCAGACGTCGACCTGGCCGGGCAGGTGGCTTGAGAAGGACATCGGAACTCTCCGGGAGGGCTAGCGCAGGGTGGTGCCGGCGGGCTGGTCGAGGAGCGGGAGGTCGCGTCGGGTGGGCAGGCCCTCCCAGTCGCCGCGTGAGGTGACGGCGAAGGCGCCGGTGGTGGTGGCCCGGTGGAGGCGGCCTTCGACGTCGAGTCCGTCGAGCAGGCCGGAGAGGTAGCCCGCGACGAAGGCGTCGCCGGCGCCGACCACGTCGACGACGGGCACCCGGCGCGCGGGCGTGCTGACGGTGCCCTGGGCGGTGGTGGCGCTCGCGCCGTCGCCGCCGCGGGTGACCACCACCTCGCCGCGGCCCTGGGCGAGCAGTGCGGCGATCGCGTCGTCCTCGGGCAGGGACGGGTCTTCGCCGACCAGGTGCAGTTCGTCGGCGGAGGCGACCAGCACGTCGGCGAGCCGGGCCAGTGGCAGCAGGGCGCCGCGGGCCTCGGTCGGTGACCACAGGCGGGCCCGGTAGTTGACGTCGAGGCAGACGGTGATGCCGAGTTCACCGGCCCTGATGGCCGCCGCGTGGACGGCTTCGGCGGCCCCGGGGCTCAGGGCGGGGGTGATCCCGGTCAGGTGGAGGATGCGGACCTGCGGGTTGAGGGCGGGCAGGACGTCCTCGGTCCGGAGGGCAGAGCCGGCCGAGCCGGCACGGTAGTAGGTGACGCTGACCAGGTCGGCGATGCGGTCCTCGCGGGCCAGCAGGCCGGTGGGGCGGCCGTCGGTGTCAAGCCGGGCGTGGCTGAGGTCGACCTGTTCCGCGCGCAGCGTGCGCAGGACGAGTGCGCCGAACTCGTCGTCGCCGACGCGGCCGACCCAGCCGGTGCGGTGTCCGAGTCTGGCCAGGCCGATGGCGACGTTGGCCTCCGCGCCCGCGATGGAGAGCTGCATCGGCGCGCCGAGCCTGACCGGGCCGGTGGCCCGTAGGGCGGCCATGGTCTCGCCGACGGTGACGACTTCGAGCGGGGGCGAGCCGGTCATGCCGCGATCTCCTCGGTCAGGGCGGTGCGCCAGTCGGCGGCGCGCGCACGGAGGGCGTTCAGGTCCCCGCCGCCGGCGGCGTCGCCGATCAGCGGTGATCCGACGCCCACGGCGACCGCGCCGACGGCGAGGTAGGCGAGCGCCGAGGCGGCGTCGATGCCGCCGACGGGGACGAACGGCACGCCGGGGAAGGGGTCGCGCAGGGCCTTCAGGTAGCCGGGGCCGCCCAGGGAGGCGGGGAACAGCTTGACGGCGAGAGCCCCGTACTCGTTCGCGGCGATCACCTCGCTGGGTGTCAGTGCGCCTATCAGTAGCGGGAGTTCGGGGACGGGGTGGCGGCGCAGGTCGTCGCCGAGGCCGGGAGTGACGAGGAAGCTCGCGCCGGCGTCGGCGGCGCGGGCGGCGTCCGCAGCGGTCAGCACGGTGCCGGCGCCGAGTGTGGCGTGCGGGCCGAGTTCGCGGCGGGCCTGCTCGATCACCCAGAGTGCGTCGGGGGTGGTCAGCGACACCTCGGCGGCGGTGATGCCTTCTTCGGCGAGGACGAGCACGGTGCGCAGTGCCGCGTCGCGGTCGGTGCCGCGCACGATGGCCAGGGTCCGGTACGGCAGTTCGGTCAGGTGCATGGCAACCCTTGTCGGTCAGTCGGTGCGGGTGCTGGTCGCGGTGATGTCGAGGTGCCAGCGCAGTACCCCGCTGGGCGGTACCTGTGCGGCGTCTCCCGGCCCGGCCTCGACGAGGTCGAAGACGGAGCCGAGCATCGGCTCGACCCCGATGCTGCGGTAGGGGGCCGACGCGGGGAAGCCGCGCAGGTTGCGCCAGAGGGCGACGGAGACCGGGACCTCGGCGTCGGCGTCGGCGTGCAGGGAGAAGGTGAGCGTGTCGGGGCCGTCGGTGACCGTCACGCTCGCGCAGTCGGTGAGGATCGCGCCGACCGCGGTGCCGTCGTCGGGGCCGAGCCGGTCCAGGCGCAGGCCGTGCGGCGCCGGCCACGGTCCGGTGAGGTGGTGGGCGCCGTCCGGCCAGGGCCGGGCCAGCAGTTCGGCCGCCTCGGGGAAGAGCCGGGTCGGCGTGGCGTCGGGTGCGGCCAGCCGGGCGTCCGGGGTGACGTCGAGCAGGGCGTGGGCTGCCCACAGGAACCGGTAGCCCGGGTCGGCGTGCAGCTCGTAGTCGATGCGCAGCGCCACCGGTCCGCTGTCGATGCGTCGACTCAGGACGAAGTCGGGGCAGTGCAGGGTGTCCGCGTCGCCGTCGCGTTGCCAGGGCCGGGACCAGGCGTCGCCGTGGTCGGGGGTGCCGCGCACGGTCGGGACGCACTCCTCCAGGCCGCCGGCGTCGACGAAGGCGTCCCCGGGGCGGACGGTGGCGCGGGCCGGGTCGGGGCGGTGCCAGAGCCACTCGCGTTCGCCGGCTCGCAGCGAGGTCCACCGGCCGCCGTGGGCCAGGTCGGTGCGGATGGTGACGGGCAGGTCGGTGCGGATGGTGACGGGCAGGTCGGTGCGGACGGTGACGGGCTGGTCGGTCACCATTCCGCGAAGGACCCGTCGGTGTGGTGCCAGACGGGGTTGCGCCAGCGGTGTCCGGTCTCGGCGGCGCGGCGCACGGCGGCCTCGTCGATCTCGATGCCCAGACCGGGGCCGGTGGGCCGGGCGGCGTGGCCGTCGGTGAAGCGGAACGGCTCGGGGTCCAGCAGGTAGTCCAGCAGGTCGTTGCCTTGGTTGTAGTGGATCCCGAGGCTCTGTTCCTGGATCAGGAAGTTCGGTATGGAGAAAGCGAGTTGGAGACTGGCGGCGAGGGCGATCGGGCCGAGCGGGCAGTGCGGGGCCATCGTGACGTCGTGGACCTCGGCCAGGGCCGCGATGCGCCGGACCTCGGAGATGCCGCCGGCGTGCGACGGGTCGGGCTGGGCGACGGCGATGCCGGTGGCGAGCACGTCGCGGAAGTCCGAGCGGGAGTAGAGCCGTTCGCCCACGGCCAGGGGAACGGACGTCGAGTCCACCAGGCGGCGCAGGTCGCGGGAGTGTTCGGGGAGGACGGGCTCCTCGACGAACAGTGGGTGCAGGGGCTCCAGCAGGGGCAGCACCCGCCGGGACATGGCGGTGGACATCCGGCCGTGGAAGTCGATCGCCACGTCGCGCTCGTCGCCGAGGACCTCGCGCACGGCGGCCACCCGGTCGATGACGGCCCGGGTCTGGGCGGGGGTGTCGATGGGGCGCAGCTGCGCGGAGCCGTTCATCTTGACGGCGGTGAAGCCGGCGTCGACCTGGGCCTGGGCGAGTTCGGCGACATGGGCCGGGCTGTCGCCGCCGATCCAGGCGTACACCCGCACCCGGTCGCGGACGTGGCCGCCGAGCAGTTGGTGGACGGGGACGCCGTGGGTCTTGCCGGCGATGTCCCACAGGGCCTGGTCGATGCCGGCGACCGCGCTGGAGAGCACCGGGCCGCCGCGGTAGAAGCCGCCCTTGGTGAGGGTCTGCCAGTGGTGCTCGATGCGCAGCGGGTCCTGGCCGACCAGGTAGTCGGCGAGTTCGTGGACGGCGGCCCGGACGGTCTCGGCGCGGCCTTCGACGACGGGTTCGCCCCAGCCGGTGATCCCCTCGTCGGTGGCGATGCGCAGGAACAGCCAGCGCGGCGCGACGAGGAATGTCTCCAGTGATGTGATCTTCATCCGGTCTCTCCCCGGTCGGCGTCGACGGTCAGCTGGTGGAGGTCGGCGGCTGCCTGGGCGAGCAGTTCCTCGACGGCGCGGGCGGCGGCCTCGGGCTCCCGGGCGCGGACGGCGTCCAGGACGGCCCGGTGGGCGGGGACGGCGTCGGCACTGTGGTCGGCGCCGTGCACGAGGTGGTCGCGCACCCGCAGACCGGCCTCGATCACGACCTCCATGCGGGTGAGGAGTTCGTTGTGGGCGGCGGCCAGCAGTGCGCGGTGGAAGGCGAGGTCGGCCTCGACCGCGGCGTGGGCGTCGCTGCCCGCGGCGGCCATCCGGTCGAGGGCGTCCTCCAGTGCGGCGAGGTCGGCGTCGTCGCGGCGTTCGGCGGCCAGCCGTGCCCCGGCCGGTTCGACGATGCCGCGGACCTCGCCGAGGTTGTCGAGGAAGGCCGCGTCGGGGATGCCCCGGCCCTGCCAGCGCAGCAGGTCGCTGTCCAGCAGGTTCCAGTCGGAGCGCGGTCGCACGAAGGTGCCGCGCTTCTGTCGGGAGTCGATCAGTCCCTTGGACGCCAGGACCCGTAGCGCCTCACGCACGACGGTCTTGCTGACGCCGAGTTCCTGCTCGATCCGGTCGGGGTGGAGCGAGTCGCCCGGGGCGTACGTGCCGCGGACGATCTGCTCGCCGATGACCTCGACGGCTTGCCTGTGCAGGCCTCGTACCGGGGTGTTCACGGCGGCCCCCTTCCGTTGTTCCGCGCGGGCCGGTGGCCCGCGCGCCGATCAGACGAGTGTTCACGACGATGCTTTGACGACGGACCAGCCGCCGTCCACCACCAGGTTCGCACCGGTGACGTAGGAGGCGTCCGAGGAGGCGAGGAAGGCCACGGCCGCCGCCACCTCCTCGGGCCGGCCGAAGCGCTTGGCGACCGTCTCGGCAACGCTGTCGGTCCGCCCGGCCTCGTCCACCCGGTCCCAGGCCGCGGTCATGATCGGTCCGGGCACGATGGTGTTGACCCGCACCTGCGGGCCGTACTCGACGGCGAGTTGACGGCCCATCGCGCACAGGGCCCCCTTGGCGGCGGCGTACGCGGGGTGCCCCGGCAGGCCGACCAGCGCGTGCACCGAGGAGGTGAGCACCACCGAGCCCTCACTGTCCCGCAGGATCCCGGCGAACGCGCGGACCGCCAGCCAGGACGCCTTGAGGGTGACCGAGAGCTGGGTGTCCCACTCGACTTCGGTCAGCTCGTGGGCGGGCTTGACCACCACGGCGTAGGCGTTGCTGTGCAGCACGTCCAGCCGTCCGTAGCGGCTGCGCACGTGCGCGGCCAGCTCGTCCCACACCGCGGCGCGGGTCACGTCGCCGTGCCGGTACTCGGCCTGGCCGCCCTCGGCGGTGATGGCCTCGACCACGGCCCGGCCGGCCGAATCGGCGATGTCGACGGCGATGACGGCCGCACCCTCGGCGGCCAGCCGCCGCGCGGTCGCGGCACCGATGCCGCTGGCGGCACCGGTGATCAGGGCGACACGGCCCTGGAATCTTCGACAGGTCTGCTCAGTCACGGCGCCACCGTAGCGCTTCTGATTAATTATGCAAATATCTTGACAGTCCTGGTCGCCCGGTCCCAGGATTCGAGCCCAGGACGACAGGCAAGCAGGCAGCGCGAGGCGGAAGCCGCCGCAGCTCCCGGACCACACCCGTAAGGCCAGTCGGCTTCCTGAACACCCCCACCCTGGCAGGAGCTCGAAATGATCACTGCGCGCACCCGTGGTGCGGCCGCCGTCCTGGGCGCGGCTGTCGTCCTTGGTCTGACGGCCTGTTCGACCGGTCAGACCTCGTCGAGCGGCGCCGGCCCGGCCTCGGTCGCTCCGGTCACCGGGAAGGTCTCCCTCACCTACCTGCAGAAGCAGGGCGACCAGCAGTACTTCATCGACGAGGCCAACGGTGCCAAGGCCAAGGCCGCCGAACTCGGCATCGACCTGAAGGTGGTCAACCTGGGCAGCGACGCGAACAAGACGGTCAGCGAGGTCCAGTCCGCGATCGCGCAGAAGACCAACGGCCTGATCGTCGTGGTTCCCGACCCCGCGGTGGGTCCGCAGGTGGTGCAGACCGCGCGGGACGCCAAGGTGGCCCTGCTCACCTCCGACGACCAGGTCTGCACCAACAGCCCCACCCCGGCCAACTGCGACAAGGCCAACCTGGTCCCGCGGATCGGCTTCTCCGGCCAGCAGATGGGCGCCGAGGTCGGCAAGCGCGCCGCCGAGGACTTCAAGAAGGCCGGCTGGAACGCCGCCGACACCCGCGTCATCTCCGCCTCGAAGCAGGACGTCACCGTCTGCGGCGACCGTGTGAAGGCCGCCAAGGAGGCCTTCAACAGCGGCGCCGGCGCGAGCGTGCAGACCATCGACGTGGCCACCGACAACACCCCGACCGGTGCGCAGGACAAGGTCGCGGCGACCATCACCGCCAACCCGGGCGTCAAGCACTGGGTGGTCTGGGGCTGCAACGACGAGAACGTGCAGGGCGGCGTGACGGCCCTGCAGAACGCGGGCGTCGGCCCCGACAACATCATCGGCGTCGGCCTCGGCGCCTACCTCGCCTGCAAGGACTGGGGCCCGGGCGCACCGTCGGGCATGAAGGCCTCGCTGTTCATCAACGGCAGCGACATCGGCGCCCTCGCCGTGCAGACCATGTACGACAACCTCAAGAACGGCAAGCCGATGCCCGCCGAGGCGTTCGCCCCGACCGCGATGGTCGACGCCTCCACCTGGCAGTCCGCCGGCGTGAAGTGCAGCTGAGCCGAATGAACATCCCCAGCACCGCAACGGCCGGGCCCGGGCTGGCGGCCGAATCGATCACCAAGCGGTTCGGCCCCGTCCAGGCTCTGCGAGACGTCACCCTGCACTTCCCACCCGGTCAGGTGACCGCCCTCATGGGCGAGAACGGCGCCGGGAAGTCCACCCTCCTGCGCATCCTGACCGGTGACCACCAGCCCACCGGGGGCCGGATCAGGCTGGACGGTCAGGTCCTCGACCTCAACTCGCCGACCGACGCGCGGCGCGCCGGCATCCGGATCATCCCGCAGGAGCCGGAGATCATCCCGCACGTCTCCGTCGCCGAGAACGTCTACGCCGGCGCCCTGCCGCGACGCGCGGGCCGACGGCTCGACCGGGCCGAACTGCGCCGCCGGATCACCGCCGACCTCGAACGCCTCGGCTTCGACAACGTCCTCGACCCCGACCTGCTCGGCTCCGAACTCACCGCGGCCCAGCGGCAGTTGGTCGAGATCATGCGGGCCCTGACCGGCGACACCGCGCCACGGGCCATCGCCTTCGACGAGCCCACCTCCTCGCTCTCCGACCACGAGGTCGACGCCCTGTTCGCCCTCATCGGCCGGCTGCGCGACGAGGGCATCGCCGTCATCTACGTCTCCCACCGGATGAAGGAGATCTTCCGGCTCGCCGACCGGATCGCCGTGCTGCGCGACGGCACCGTCGCAGGCACCGTCGAGGCCACGACCACCAGCGAGGGTGAACTCGTGCGCCTCATGGTCGGCCGTGACCTGTCCAGCCTCTTCGCGCGCCAGCACGTGGCCGGTGACCGCGTGGTGCTGGAGGTCGACGGACTCAGCACCGACGATGTGCACGACGTCAGCCTCCAGGTCCGAGCCGGCGAGGTGGTCGCCCTGGCCGGACTCATCGGCGCCGGCCGCTCCGAACTCGCCCTCGCCCTGGCCGGCGACACCCCCTTGCGATCCGGAACCGTCCGGGTCGATGGCAACCGCATCCAGCTGCGCGGCCCGGCCGACGCGATCCGCGCCGGGATCGGCCTCGCTCCGGAGGAGCGCAAGGCCCAGGCGCTGTTCCTGCAGCGCACCATCCGCGACAACACCTCGCTGGTCAGCCTCGGCAGGCTGCGCCGCTGGCGGTTCGTCAACCGGACCCGGGAGAAGGCCCTCGCCCAGGAGTACGCGGACCGCCTACGGGTGCGTACC
>NZ_JBIVVI010000215.1:0-9531 GCF_044757675.1 Kitasatospora sp. NPDC091257 | reverse complement strand
GTGGGCGCGGGCCTGGGCCGGGGCGTGGGCCTGGGCCTGGGCCGGGACCGGATTAATCGGTCGGCCCCGGGCCCGGGCTGGGCTACTGTCCGTGCATATGTCGATGAGTCCAGAAGCCCACATGACCGACCTGCCCGACGAGCTGCTGCCCGCCACCCGCCGCGCGCTGCTGCACCGGCTCGCCGTCGCCCAGGCCGAGGGTCGCACGCCCTCCATGGTCGCCGGGGTCCTGCGCGACGGGCAGCCGGTGTGGAGCGGAGCCCGCAGCATGGTCGACGGGCACGCCCCCACCCCGGACGTCCAGTACCGCATCGGTTCGCTCACCAAGACCTTCGTCGCCGTGCTGGTGCTGCGGCTGCGCGACGAGGGCCTGCTCGACCTCGCCGACCCGCTCTCCCGCCACCTGCCCGGCACGCCCGCCGACGAGGCGACCGTCGCCCAGCTGCTCGCGCACTCCTCCGGCCTGACCGCCGAGACCCCCGGCCCCTGGTGGGAGCGGACCGAGGGCTCGCTGCGGCCGGGCCTCGGCGACCTCCTGGAGGCCGAACGGCCGCTGAAGCACCCGGCCGGGCGGGTCCACCACTACTCCAACCCCGGCTACGCGCTGCTCGGCGCGCTGGTGGCGAAGCTGCGCGGCGAGCCCTGGGGCGAGGTGCTGCGCCGCGAGGTGCTGGCCCCGCTCGGCATGGACCGCACCACGCTGCTGCCCGAGCACCCGCACGCCGGGGGCTTCGCCGTCCATCCCTGGGCCGACGTCCTGCTGCCCGAGCCGCTCACCGACACCGGCCTGATGGGCCCGGCCGGTCAACTCTGGTCCACCGTCGCCGACCTGGCCCGCTGGGCGGCCTTCCTGACGGCCGGCGACGACAAGGTGCTGTCCGCCGACTCCCTCGCCGAGATGCGCTGCCCGGCCGTCGCCCCGGACGACGCCGAGTGGACCAGCGGCTACGGCCTCGGCCTGCAACTGCGCCGCCACGAGGGCCGGTTGCTGTACGGGCACACCGGCTCGATGCCCGGATTCACGGCGGGCCTGTGGATCAGCGAGGCCGACGGCCTGGCCGCCTACGCCCTCTCCAACGCCACCAGCGGCGCCAGCGCCTCGGCCCTGGCGGCGCAGCTGATCGCGCTCACCGCCGAACTGGAGCCCCGGCTGCCCGAGCCGTGGCGCCCGCTGCCCGCGGTGGACGCCGAGCTGCTGGAGCTCACCGGCCCCTGGTACTGGGGCGCCGCGCCGGCCACCCTGCGGCTGCGGCCCGGGCGGGTACTGGAGCTCACCCCGCTCACCGGCGCCGGCCGGGGCTCGCGCTTCCGGCCCGAACCGGACGGCACCTGGACCGGCGTGGAGAACTACTACGCGGGCGAGACCCTGCGGGTGGTCCGCCACCCCGACGGCACGGTCAGCCACCTCGACATCGGCTCCTTCGTCCACACCCGTGAGCCGTACGGCCCGGCCGGCGCCGTCCCGGGCGGGGTCGACCCGGAAGGCTGGCGGACGTTCTGAGCCGCGCGTAGCGATCGTGCCGCAGGGGCGCACGATGCGGCCGTACGCCCCTGCGGCGGGAGTTGTCCACCCCCGGCGGGCGAGCGCCGGGTGCCGGACAAGTGACCGCCGGGCCACGGGTGTTCCCATTCAACAGGTGCACATCTGCGCTCCGCCGGGCCGCAACATAAATGCCAACCGGCTCGGAGAGACATACCTGGACCGGTTCGCGTTCATGCCCAACCGCCTGCGGACCGGGACGGTGCCCTGGTGATCCACGGCACCGCCGATCGTGCTGCCCTGGAGGGTCCGCCATGACCACCGTCCCCACGTACGCTCCGTCCGCAGTCGCCCCCACCCACGACGCCCAGGCGGTCCCCGCGCGCCGCCCCCGGCCCGCCGCCCCGGCCGCGTACACCGTCTCCCTCGCCCGCGACGAGGACGACGTGCGCGCCGCCCAGCGGCTGCGTCACCAGGTCTTCGGCGCCGAGCTGGGCGCGGTGCTGCACAGCCCGGTCGAGGGCCTGGACGTCGACCCGTTCGACGAGTACTGCGACCACCTGCTGGTCCGCGAGGGCGAGCAGGGCGCCGTCGTCGGCACCTACCGTCTGCTGCGCCCCGAGGCCGCCCGCCGGGCCGGCCGGCTGTACTCCGACGGGGAGTTCGACCTCTCCGCGCTCGCGCCGGTGCGCCCCGGCCTGGTCGAGCTCGGGCGCTCCTGCATCCGCCCGGACCACCGGGGCAACGGCGCCGTCATCAACCTGATGTGGGGCGGCATCGCGCGCTACCTGGCCGACACCGGCAACACCTGGGTCGGCGGCTGCTGCTCGATCGAGCTGGCGGACGGCGGCGCCACCGCGGCCCGGGTCTGGGACACCGTCAGCGCCAAGCACCTGGCGCCCGAGGAGTACCGGGTCACCCCGCACCGCCGCTGGGACGCCACCGGGGTGGCGCGCGCCGAGCGGGGCGCGCTGCCGGCCCTGCTCCGCGGCTACCTGCGGCTGGGCGCCTGGGTCTGCGGCGAGCCCGCGTACGACCCGGACTTCGACTGCGCCGACCTGTACGTGCTGCTGTCGCTGGAGCGCACCGACCCGCGCTACCTGCGGCACTTCCTGTCCGGCGTACCCGCCTCGGGCGCCTCGTCATGAGCGTGTGGCTGCCCACGGCGACCTGCCGGCCCGAGACCTGCCTGGCCGAGGCCTCGCCGGAGGTCTCCCACCCCCGGCGGGCGCTGCGGCTGGCGGCCTGTCTGACCGCCGTGCTGGCGGGGGTCGTGCTCGGCCTGCTGGTCCGGCTGTTCCCGTACCGCGCCCGGATCCTGCTGGTCCGGCTCTGGGCGCGGACGGTACTGCGCGCCCTCGGGGTGACCGTCCACCTCGCGGGGCCCGACGGACCGGGTCCCGGCGCGGACGGCGGGGTGCTGGTGGTGGCCAACCACGTGTCCTGGCTGGACATACCACTGCTCGCGGCCGGTCGGCCGGGCCGGTCACTGGCCAAGACCGAGGTCCGGCAGTGGCCGGTGCTCGGCCCGCTGATCGCCGGGTGCGGCACCGTCTTCCTGGACCGCGACCGGCTGCGGACGCTGCCGGACACCGTCGCCGCGGTGACCGGGGTGCTGCGCTCCGGGCAACCGGTGATCGTCTTCCCGGAGGGGTCGACCTGGTGCGGGCGGGAGAGCGGCCGGTTCCGGCCCGCCCTGTTCCAGGCGGCGGTGGAGGCGGGCGCCGACGTCCAGCCGGTGACGATCCGCTACCGGCTGGCGGACGGGCGGCCGACCAGCGTGCCCGCCTTCATCGGGGACGACGGGCTGCTCACCTCGCTCGCCCGGGTGGTCGCGGCCCGCGGGCTGGTCGCCGACGTGACCTTCCTGCCGCCGATAGCGCCGCCCGGCCCGCAGCCCGCCCGGGCGGGCGCCCGGCGCGAGCTGGCCCACAGGGCGCAGGCGGCGATCGAGGGCATCCGCTGACGGGCCGCCGGTGCGGCGGCCCGTGCGACGGGCACGTCCGGGTATGCCGTGCGCCCGGCCGGGCCCCGGCCGGATCGCCGACTGGTTCGCCGATCAGGCGGAGCGGGCCTCGGCCGGCTCCGCCGGCCGCGGACGGACGGCCTCCGGCGGGGCGATCGGACGGGCCCGGCCGAGCAGGACGGCGACCAGGACGGCGGTGACCGCGAGCGCGACCGCCCCGCAGCGCACGGCGAGGTGGATGCCGTCGATGAAGGCGCCGTCCACCGCCTCCTGGAGCGGACCGGGCAGTGCCGCCGAGGCTGCGCCACCGCCGTGCACCGCGCCGGTGGGCGCGTCCGCGATCGGACCGACGGCGTCCGGCGGGACGCCGAGCCGGTGCAGGGCGGCCGTCAGGGAGTCGGTCAGCCGGTCGGTCAGGACGGCGCCCAGCACGGCGATCCCGAGCACCCCGCCGAGTTCGCGCAGGGTGTTGATGGCGGCCGAGGCCATCCCGGTCTGGGCCGGGGCGACCCGCTGCATCACCCCGATCGACACCGGGGTGAAGGTGAGCCCCATCCCGAGGCCCATCGCGAACAGCGTCCACAGGTATTCGAGGTAGTGCGCGTGGTCGCCGTACAGTGACAGGCCGCCGAGGCCCGCCGCGCAGAGGACGAGGCCGAGCACCAGCGGCGGCCGGGGCCCGTGGCGGGCGGTCAGCCGGCCGGAGAGCGGCGCGGCGAGCACCAGCATCGCGGTCATCGGCAGCCCCGCGTAGCCAGCGGCGGCCGGGGACCAGCCGAGGGTGCCCTGCATCATCAGCGGCAGGAAGAACAGCGCGCCGAACATCCCGAAGCTGACCATGAACCCGCTGAGCAGCGCGCCGCCCAGCATGCCGTCGCGGAACAGTCGCAGCTCCAGCATCGGTTCGGCGAGCCGCAGTTCGAGCAGCAGGAAGGCGATCAGCAGCACGGCGGCCGCGGCGCCGCAGCCGAGCACCCGGGCGTCGGTCCAGCCCCGGGACGGGCCCTCGATCAGCGCGTAGACCAGCAGGCCGAGTCCGGTGGCGGACAGGGCGAGGCCGCCGAGGTCGATCCGGCGGGCTCGCGGCGGGATGTCCGGGAGCACCCGGGCGGCGAGCAGCAGTCCGGCGACGCCGATCGGCACGTTGATCCAGAACACGCTGGCCCAGCCGAGGTGTTCGACCATCGGGCCGCCGACCACCGGTCCGACCGAGAGGCCGAGCGCGGAGACCCCGGACCAGGTGGCGATGGCCTTGGCCCGCTCCTGCTCGTCGGTGAAGACGTGCCGCAGCAGGGCGAGACTGCCGGGGGTGAGCAGCGCGGCGCCGACGCCCTGGAGCATCCGGGCGCCGACCAGCACGCCGATCGTGTCGGCGAGCGCGGCCAGGGCCGATCCGACCGTGAAGAGGGCGAGGCCGAGCCGGAACACCCGGGTGCGGCCGTAGCGGTCGCCGAGTGCGCCACCGGTCAGCACGAAGGCCGCGTAGACCAGGCTGTAGCCCTCGGCGACCCATTGCAGGCCGCTGATCCCGGCGTCCAGTTCCTGGCCGATGCGGGGCAGGGCGTTGTTGACGATGACGTTGTCCAGCATGGACATGAACATGGTGACGCAGAGCGTGAGCAGCGCGAGCCGTCGGCGGCGGGCGCTCGATTCCTCCATGGGTTCCCTCCCGATCATGAGCCCCTAACACTGTTAGGGGTCGGCGCGACAGCCACAGAGTGCACCTAACGGTGTTAGATTGCAAGCGGGAATCCACCACACGGCCGGAGGCGTCCGCACACCCATGCCGCAGAACCACCCCGACACGCCCGGGACCGACGACACGACACCCGCCCTGACCAGGGACGCCCTCGCCCAGGCCGCCCTGCGCATCCTGCAACGGGACGGCCTGGCCGGGCTGTCCATGCGCAAGGTCGCCGCCGAGGTCGGCGTCAAGGCGGCCTCGCTGTACTGGCACGTCCGCAACAAGCAGGAGCTCCTCGACCTGCTCACCGACGCGCTGTTGGGCTCCGCCGAGCCCCCGCCGCGCACCGGCGGCTGGCGCGAACAGTTCCACGCGTACAGCTGGCGCTACCGCCGCCTGCTGCTCGACACCCGGGACGCGGCCAAGGTCGTCGCCGGTCGGCTCGCCCCCGGGCCCCACCTGCTCGGGCTGATGGAGGACCAGCTGGACCGGCTCCGCGCGGCCGGCTTCTCCGACGCCGACGCCGCCATGGCCAGCTACCTGCTGGGCGCCTTCGTCCAGGGCTTCGTGCTCCAGGAACAGTCGCCGATCTCGGCCGCCGAGGTGCTCGGCACCAGCCGCCGGGACATCGCCGACGCCGCCGGCGACCTGTTCCGCGCCCTGCCCGCCGAGACCTTCCCCAACTTGGTCGCCCTCGCCGACGACCTCACCGCGCCGGACATGGACGCCCGCTTCGAGTTCGGCCTCCAGCGGGTCCCCGCGCTCTACTCGCCTCCCCACGGATCTCACCCGTCAGGTGCCGCTGCGGATGCGCACGAAGGCAGTCCTCGACGCAACCTCTACAGGGACTTCCTCGCCGAGTGCGCCGAGCTGCTCGACGACCCCCGGGTGCGCACCGCCCGCGACCGGTACGCCGAGGCCGCGGCGGGCCGGAGCGAGGTGGCCCGACTGGTCGGCGCGGCCGGGGAGTCGGGGGACGCGGCGCCGCTGGAGCGGGCCGGCGGGCTGCTGGGCGAGCTGGCGCGGATCGAGCGCGAGGCGATGGGGGAACTGGCCCGGCTGCCGGCCGGCAGCGACGGGCCGGTCATGGGTGGCCGGCCCCGGCGGTGAGCCGCCGCCGCGCCGCGAGGGGTGGGGAGCGCCGAAGGCCGTGTCGGCACACCGGTGTCACCGGACGGCTCGACACCCAGGGTGACCCCGCGGGTGTCGACGGTGGTCATCGGGTCACCGGACGTCGTCGTGCCCGAGACCGCGGTCGGGCGCGCTCATGTCGCCCGTCCCGGGCGTGCCGTCGGCGAGCCCGTAGCGCAGGTAGACGGTGCCCTGCGCACCGGCCGCCGGCGGTTCGAGGAGCGTCAGGTTCGTGGGCACCGCGCCGCCGTCGAACACCTTCTTCCCGACGCCGAGCACGATCGGGTGCACCCACAGGTCGAGACGGTCGAAGAGCTTCTCCCGCAGGAGGGTCTGCACCAGGTCCAGGCTCCCGACGACCTTCACGTGCTCGTGCCGGTCACGGACCTCGCGCACCGCGCCGGCCAGGTCCGGGCCCAGCAGCGTGGACCCGGCCCACGGGAGGCCGGGCGTGCCGCGGGACGCCACGTACTTCGGGACGCGGTTGAAGAGCTCGGCGATCTCGCCGTCCTTCTGGTGCGGCCAGTAGGCGGCGAAGATGTCGTACGTCCGCCGGCCGAGCAGCAGGGCGTCCGTGCCCTCGTACGCGGCGAGGATCTGCGCCCCGGTGCCCTCGTCGATCAGGGGCGCCTGCCAGCCGCCGAACGGGAACCCCACCGGGTCCTCGTCGGGGCCGCCGGGCGCCTGCCCGACGAGGTCGAGGGTCGCGAACAGTTCGATGTGGATGAGGCCCATGTCTGCACTCCCGATGAGTTGGTCGTCCCGTCGAGATGTAGACCTTCCGGGGCCGGAAAACTCATCGCCGCGCCGGTCCCCGGTTTCCGCTGCCCGGTTTCCGCTACCCGGTTTCGGCACCCGCCGCCCGGCCCGGCCCGGGCCGCCGGTGCGACGCCGCCTCGCGGTCAGCAGTTCGGGACGGGATCGGTTTCGCTGGTGATGGCGGTGTCCTTCATGAAGCCGAGTCGACCGTTGTCGGCGACGGTCATCAGCCAGCGGTTCGGGTGCGGCCCGCCGACCCACGCCTGGTTGTCCTCCTTGCAGGAGAACCAGCTGGGGTTGGAGTTCATGTAGCCGACGATCGTGGAGGGGTCCGGGTAGGCGTGGTTGTTGCCGACCATGCCGTAGACCGGGGAGCCGGGCACGTTGTAGCAGTACCACCGGTTGCTGTCCCCGGGCCAACAGTCGTCGGCCGCCGAGGCCGAGGGCGCGACCACGACACCCAGGCTCACCGCCAGGGTGGTGGCGGCGACGGCGGCGGTGATCCTGGCGGTACGGACTTTGCTGAACATGTCTCACTCCTGGCTGCGTGCCTGCGAGTCGGCTCAGCCTCCAGCGTGCCCGGCCGCCCTGTCGTGTCACACATCCGACATATCCGGTGACTCGAAGCAGCCGTTCGTGGGCGGACTTGCCCGAACATCGTCGATCACACGCGCGAACGTGGGGGCGGGTGTTCACCCCTGGCGCACCACCCGTCCGACGAGGCGGACCGCACGGCGCCCCATTCTGCCCGCGGGGGCCCGCCGCCCTTTCGCCGCGTGCGGTCCAGCAGTGGCTGACTGTGCGTGCCGACGGTGTTACTCTCCCGAGAGAAGAGAGAGCTGACTCTCACTTGCCGGCCCGGAAGGCCACTCGTCCGTCCTGGCCCGGCCGCGCGGGAGAGAGCGGCTCCGCCAAGCGTTCCCTGCTCTTGTGGCCCTTCGGCCGGTGAGGAGAGACCATGACCGCGCCCGCACCGCAGTTACCCTTCGAACGCCCCAACGCCCTGGACCTGGCGCCACTGCTCGCACGCCTGCGCGAGGAAGGCCCGATCACGCGGGTGACGACACCCGCCGGCGACCCGGCCTGGCTGGTGACCCGCTACGAGGAAACCCGGGTGATCCTGAGCGACACCCGGTTCTCCCGGCTGCGCCCCGACACCGAGGACGCCCCGAGGATCTCGGCCTCGGCGCTGCACACACGCCCCGCCGTCACGCCCGAGGAGGAGGACCGCGAACACACGCGGATGCGCCGGATGCTGGCGCCCGCGTTCAGCGCGCCGCGGATGCGCCGGATGGGCGAGCGGATCGGGGAACTCGCCGCGTCCTGCCTGGACGCGATGGACGAGGACCGTTCGCGGGATCCGCAACGTGCCGTCAACCTGCACGACCACCTGTCGTTCCCGCTGCCGGTGATGGTGATCTGCGAGCTGCTGGGCGTGCCGGTCGCGGACCGGGACCTGCTGCGCGGCTGGTCGGAACGGATCGCCGCGCTGTACGGCGGCGCCGACGGGGCCGCGGCCATGGCCGAGTTCGAGGCGTACGTGGCCGCCGTCGCCGAGGAGAAGCGCAGGCGGCCGGGGCAGGACGTGATCAGCGACATCCTGGCCGCACAGGCGCAGGACCCCTCGTTCACCGAGGAGGAGATGACCCGCCTGGCGGTGGGGCTGCTGTTCGCGGGCCACGAGACGACGTCGACCCGGATCGACCTGGGGGTCCTGTTCCTGCTGAGCGACACCGCCCGGCGCGACCGCTTCACCGCCGACCCCGAGGGGTCCGCCCGCGCCACCGTGGAGGAGGTCCTGCGGATGGCCGCCCCCGGCGCCCTGGGCCTGACCCGCTACGCCCGCGAGGACGTCACCGTCGCCGGGACGGCGATCGCGCGGGGCGAGGCGGTACTGGTGGCCATCAACGCCGCGAACCGGGACGGGCGGGCCTTCGAGGAACCGGACGCCTTCGACCCGTCGCGTTCCCCCAACGCGCACCTGGCCTTCGGGCACGGCGGTCACTACTGCATCGGCAACGCGCTCGCCCGCACCGAGATGCGGATCGCGCTGACCGCGCTGTTCCGGCGCTTCCCCGGCCTGCGGCTGGCGGTGGACGCGCGCAGCCTGCGCGACCACTCCGAACGGCTGGCGGGCGGCATCGGCGAGGTCCCGGTCCTGTGGTGAACGGGGACCATCGGCCCGAGCGGCCCACCGTACGGGTGGAGGCGGACACCTCGCGGTGCGTGTCGTCGGGGCAGTGCGCGATGACCGCGCCGTCGGTGTTCGACCAGGACGAGGCCGGGCGGGTCGTCGTGCTCGCCGCCGACCCCGGCGGCCGGGCGGCGGAACAGGCCCGTGAGGCGGCCGCCATGTGCCCGGCCTCGGCGATCCGGCTGCGCCCGGCGCGCTGACGGGCGGCGGTGCCGGCGGTGCCGGCCGCCCGGCGTGGCGGCCGGCACCTGCCTCGGCGTCAGGCATCAGGGCGTCAGGGCGTACGGGTGTGCAGCGCGGGGGCGGGACAGGGCAGC
>NZ_JBIVVI010000214.1:0-9558 GCF_044757675.1 Kitasatospora sp. NPDC091257 | reverse complement strand
GGTGTCCCCGCCACCCTCCCAGTGGGCCGCCAGCGACCGCGCACCGGTCCTCACATCGTCGCCGGCGACGGTGGAGAGCAAATAGTCGATGCCGCTGCCCGCACTGATCGGGTGAAGGGTGATCACCGGCCGGCCCCGGCACCGTCCCGACGCACCGCAGCGCCGGCGACGTACCGGTCTCCCGGGCGGCCGACGGAGCAGGGCACCTGGCGCACTCCTTCGGGATCAACGGCGGATAGCAAGAGGTGTGCTGTTCTTGATCAGGCTAGTTGCCCGTCCGCTCTCGCTTCGGCATCTCGTCCGTGTCCGCTGCTCTTCGTCGATCGCCTCTCTCCCCTCCTGGTTGTCCCTCCGTCACCTTCCGATCTGCTCGTGATCGGGCACTTCCGGACCGCGTATTCCTTCTGCCGAGCGACGACGCGGGGCGGCTCACCCGAAGGTGCTGTACTCGGGCACGGTGGGACGCCAGGATCGCGCCATGACCTCACGCAGGAACGAGCAGATGATCGACCGGCGCGCCGCCCTGAAGCAGCGCCAGGATCAGGAACGCGAGAACCTCCGGCAGCGGCAGACCCGCCAGACCTCCGCCCTGACCGCGATCGACAGGGCCAAGGAGCGCGTCGAGCTGGCCCAGGGAGAGCTCGCCAGAGAGCTGGAAAAGGCCGTGCCGCTCTTCGACGGCGACATCGAGGAACTCGCGGAAACGGCCGGGATCCCCAAACGCGATGTGCAGGCCGCGCTGAAGGGCCGGAAGGACATCTCCGCACGCATGGCGAAGCTCACCTTCCCCTCCCCGACAGCAGCCTCGGCGAGCGACGAAAGCCAGGACGCGGAACCCGAGCCGGCCGACGCCTGACCACCGCACCGGACGGTCCGCTGCTGTCCGCGCTTCTCACCGACCCCGGCGGCGCACTCGTGCGACGCCTCACCGCCCACGGCATCCCCAGCCGCCCGGGCCGCCGCTCTCGTGCAGCTCGCGCAGGACATGCCCCCGGCCGTCCTCGCCCCCATGCTCGGCCTCAACCTCATCACCTCACCCTCACGCGATCGCTCCCGGGCCGCGACCGACTGGACCGCCTACCTCCAGGCCCGGGCTGCGGCGTCATCACCTTCGCCGGGTGTCAAGGGACAGTGGGATCTCCCCGGTGGCGGAAAGCTGATCGGATCTGATCAACATTTCGGGATCGCCCAGCGTGACTGGCTTAGGTCGTCAGGAGTATCCGGCGACGCAGCAACGGGAAGCTGGCACGTCCATATCCTTGCCTTTTGAGGTATTTGATCCGGTTGACGTGACCCTCGACCGGGCCGCTGTTCCAGCGCAGGGTGAGGCCGGCGGTCACGGCGTCGAGGTCCTGGCGCAGGTGGCGGGCGAAGTTGCGCAGGGGCGGCAGGTCGGTGGCCTCGGTCTGCTCGATCCACTCGGGTAGGTGCTCACCGTCGAGGTTCTTCATCATCCGGGCGAAGTCGCGCACCCGTTCGGCGGCGGTGGCCAGTTCGGGGCAGCGGGCCAGGAGGTGCTTGAGCCGGAGGGCTTCGTCGCTGGTCAGGGCGTCGGGGTGGCGGGTGAGCCAGCCGGCGGCCTGTCGGACGGTCAGCGTGGTCGGCAGCCTGGGTGCCGGTGCGGGCGAGGAACGGAACGGCTCCAGCCAGCGTCGGACGCTGCGGTTGCTGCCCCGGTAGCCCAGGGCCTGGATCTCGCGGAAGAGCAGTCCGCTGTCCGTGCAGCCGTCGTTCCACCGCTGGTTCAGATAGCCGACCCACGGGGCGAGCGCGCGGCCACCCTGCCTGGATGGGACCAGCAGTTCCTCGACCGCGGGGACGTGAGCGTACTTGCGGACGGTCTTGCGGTCCAGGCCGAGCAGCTCCGCGATCCGGCCGATGCCCACACCCTTGCCGTACAACTCCTTTACGGTGGCGAAGCGTTCACGGGTCGTGCTGGCCCGCCTGCCGTCCGGGAGCTGCACCTGCGGTTCAGGGGCAGGGGCGGGGTTCTGGGCCTGGTCGTCCGGGTTCTTCAGGCAGGCGCGGTGGGCGATCACGCACTTCTCGACCGTCTCGGCGAGGTTCTTCCACAAGTGAAAGCGGTCTGCCACTTGCACCGCGTCCGGTGCGGCGGTGCGGACGGCCTCGGCGTAGGCGCTGGCCCGGTCGCGGCACACGATCTCGGCGCCGGGATGCTTGCGCAGCCAGTCGGCCAGGGTCTCGGCGGTGCGGTCGGGCAGCACGTCGATGGGGCGGCGGGCCTCGATGTCGATGAGGACGGTGGCGTAGACGTGGCCGCGCTTGAGGGCGAAGTCGTCGACGCCGAGGACCCGCGGCGCCCGCTGGAGCGGCGGGTCGGGCAGCGTGCGTATGAGGTTGAGCAGGGTGTTCGCGCCGGCCCGGCAGTGCAGGTGCTCGGCGAGTCGGCTCCCGGCACGGCCGGCGAGTGCGAGCGCGACCGCTTCCAGCACCTCGCGCTGGAGCAGGCTGCGACGGCCGTAACGGAACGTCAGACCTTCGACCTGCTCGGCGAACGTCCGGCGCGGACAACCGGGCGCCTCGCAGCGGAACCGGCGTACCGACAGGGCGATCGTCGCGGCACGGCCGCCGACGGCCAGGTCGGCGATCCGCCGCCGGTAGCGGTCGTGCACCCGGGCCGAGCCGGCACCGCACCCCGGGCAACATGCCTGCTCGGAGGCCGAACGAGCAGTGATCCGCAGCCCCGTCTCCGCGACGCGGACCTCCTCGACCACCAGGCCGGACAGCTGCGGGAGCAGCAGCTTCAACGTCTGATCACATAGCACTACTGTTCAAAGATCGACCTGATGATCAGTCACGCTGGGCGATCCCGAAATGTTGATCAGATCCGTCTGCCGCGTCCGCTGACAGCCGGGGCGATCCATCGGATCGACATGCGGTTCTGCTCGGGGAAGTGCCGATCCCGGGCCTACCGGCGGCGCGCTGCCCGCCGGGCCCGCCTCGCAGCGTGACGTCAAGCCGTTGCGGAAATCGGTGGGCTACCGGACGGTATGACGCCCGGACGTCACGTTCCAGGCCGTGTGGAACCAGAACTCTCCGGAGGTGGGCCCGTGTTCAACGCTGTACGTACTGTGATGACCTTCGCCGTCGACCCCGCGGTGTCGGCCCGGTGGTGGGGGCGGCGCCGGCCGGCACAGGTCAGACGGTCGCGGCCGGGGCGGGCTCGGTGGAACCGGCCTGTCGGTGCTCGTACCGCTCCTGGGCCAGCGCCTCCACCCGGTTGCGGAACGCCGACTCCGGCCCCGTGCCCCACTCGTGCATCATCACCAGCAGCTGGTTGAGTACCGTGTCGTACTCGACGAGCGTGCTGCTGCCCTCCGGGATCCGGCTCGCCAGCTGCGAGAGCCGCTCGTAGTCGCCGTCGGCCGTCAGTTTGGCCCTGAAGTTGGCGACGTACGTCGAGAGCTTGTCGCCCTTGGCGTAGTTCAGCTTGTTCCTGATCAGTGCGGTGTGCGATTCCGGGATGGTGGCGCTCTCCCGGGCGAGCAGTGCTTCGAGTTCGCCGATCCGGGCCGTCCGGTGCTTGGCCAGGGCGATGGCCTCCGCCTCGCTCATGCTCAGCGGGAGCATCAGCATGACCGCCGAGTTCCCGTACGTCCGGTGCGTGGCGACGTGCGTGAGCTCGTGGACCAGCGACCCCGTGCGCTCGACGGTCCCGTCCGGCTGGGTGAGCCCGTGCTTGACCGTGTAGGCCTGCCCCGCCGGCCCGCCGAGCTTGGCACCCGCGCCACCGGCCTCGAAGTTGACCTGGTCCGTGCCGGTCAGCACCTCGGTCAGGATCCGCTTCAGGGTGCCGTCCGTCAGCGTGTCGCGCAGCGCCTCGATCCGCGCCAGGTCCCGGCGGACGAGGTAGGCCTTCTGCTCCGGGGTCAGCGCGTGGACCGCCCGGCTCATGAGGTCCTGGACCAGGGCGCTGAGAACTCCGAGGTCCTTGCCGTCCGGCGTCGCCGCGTGCCTCGCGAGCAGGTCGTTCGCCTCCATGAGGTGGACGAACCCGCCGGACTCGTCGTCGCGCCGCTGGTAGCGCTCCAGGCAGTCGTAGATGGGCTGCTCCTGCCGGGCCTGGCGCATGGCGGTCTCGACGGCGACGTCCAGGGCCATCCCGTTCTTCTCGGTGGCCGCCTCGTTCATGAGATCGAAGGTCGCGTTCTTGCGCGGGCCGTCCTTCAGTTCCTCCTGGGCCTTGAGGCACAGTTGGACGATCGCCTCCAGTTGCTGCGAGCGGACGGAGAACTGCTGTTCCGGAATCGCGTGGAACCGCTCCAGCGCCGCGTCCAGCTTCTTCAGCGCACCGGGACGGATGCTCTTCTTCACAGAGCTCCGCTGCTTGAAGGCCTCCACGCTCATCAGACGGGCGATCGGCAGGGCCTCCGAGGGCCGGCTCCCCCGTTCGGGGGCCGGCACCGCCGGGGCCAGCGCCACCGTGGCCATCCCGCTCCCCGCCATCACCCGCCGGGCGTTGGCCTCGGCTTCGCGTTCGAAGCGGTCGGAGGGGTCGGACACCCGCAGGCCCGCGCCGTTGTCCGTGCCCGCGACCGGACCCCGGCGCTGCTGGATGACGTGCGTCAACTCGTGGGCCAGGGTGTGCTTGTCGCCGCCACCGTCACCGAGCACCACATGGTGGCCGCTGGTGTACGCACTGGCGCCGACCTCGGCGGCGGAGGCCTTGGCGGCGCTGTCGTCATGGATCCGGACGTCGGAGAAGTCGGCGCCGAAGCGGTTCTCCATCTCGGTGCGGGTCGCACCGTCGAGCGGCCGACCGCCGGTCCGCAGGACCTCGAACACGGTGGAGCGCTGCACCGCGAACCGTGCCGAATCCCCCTGTGCGAGGTGCCCGGCGTGCAGCACCCCGCCCCGGCGCATCATCTGCACGACGGCGGCGTTCCCGACCGAGGCCTGGAGCGCGAGCAGGCTCCGCCCGGTTGCCGGAATCTCTCCCGCCGGCCGCTTGGACGCAGCCGTACGCTGCGCCGCCTGCAGTCCGTCCCGCTGGTCGTCGCGTTCCTGTGCTCGCACTGCCGCTCCTGACCCCGGGTGGCGACGACGTGGCCGGGTCGCCACGGTGGCCACCGCACACTCACGGCCCAGGATCCCACCCGGCTCGCCCCGCAAGGACGGCCGTACCCCAAAGTGCACCGAACTCTGCCCGAAAGCCCCTCGCCCGCCGGGCCGCACCGCTTCCTCAGCCGCCGACTTCGGCCGGCTCTCCGGAACGACCGCCTACGACGGGAGCGGGTCGGCCGGGGGCGGCGACCGTCACGCCCGGCCGGTCGAACCTGCCGTCCACCGGTCGGTGGACGGCACGGGTGGGGCTACCGGCAGCGAGTCCGGTTCGGGCGCGCCGGCCGCCTGCCAACTCGCCGACGGGACACTTCCATGGTTTGCCGACGAATCACCTCACAATGGGTCGCGACTCGACTACGAGAGGCGACATCATGCCGATGATCCTCATCAAGGGCAGCTACCTGATCAAGGGCTTCGAACCGGACGGCGACACCATCCGCTTCCTCCCCGACGACCTCACCCTCTGGTCCAAGGTCCCCGGCGGGGTCAAGGTGAAGGACGGTGGCGCCAGCTTGCGGCTGGACGGGATCGACGCCCTGGAGACGCACTACCAGGGCGTCGGTCCCGAGTTCGCCCACCAGCCGCTCGACCTGGGCGCCCACGCCGCCCGGGATGTCCTGCTGGCCTGGCTGGGCTTCACCGACGTCCAGCGGGGAGGGGACGAGAAGGTCACCTCCGCCACCCCGGAGACCGTCTCCGGGTACATCCTCGCCAGCGGCGCCGACAAATTCGGCCGCTGCGTCGCGTTGGTCGGCAGGGGCACGCCGGACCCGGACGCCGCGAGCGGAACGTCGGTCATGGTCACCGTCCCGATGCTGCACCAGACCGCCAACCACGAACTGCTGTCCCGTGGCCTGGTCTACCCGACGTTCTTCTCGAACCTGCCGGAGGAACTGCGCCTCGACATGGCCGCCACCGCCCGACAGGCACGGGCCATGAAGGCGCCCGACAGCGTCTGGGCCAACGACGTCACCCACACCGGCGCCGTGATCGAGGACCTGGGCAGCCTCACCGACCAGTTGGTCATCCTGCCGAAGCTGTTCCGCAGCCTGGCCGACTACCTGCGGCTCTTCGGCCCCTCCCTCGACGCCTTCCCCGCCTTCCTGGCCGGCAAGGACGACGAGTACTTCTTCTCCGACCCGAGGTTCACGACCAAGGGCCTGCAGCACGTCGTCGACGTCATCGGCAACACCGTCAAGCTGCGCCCCGCCATCGAGGACATCGTCTTCCTCGAGAAGTGAACGGGAGGACGCCCACCATGCCACCCACTGCCGACTTCCGCGGCCTCTCCGAACACCTCACCGGTACGGCCCCGCTCGACGCCCGGCTCTCCGACGCCTTCCAGCAACGCGTCCTCACCGCCTACCCCGCCGATCTCCCCCGCCTGCTCACCGCCTGGACCACCGCGACGGGCGCGCCGGACCCGGGCAAGGACCTCCAGGACACCCTGGACGCCGACGCCGCGCTCGCGCTCACCGCGCGCGCCGTGATCACGGTCTGGTACACCGGGCTGTTCCCCCACCCGGACGAGACGCCGGATCCCCCCGGCACCTCCGCACAGTGGCGCTCCGGCCTGATCTGGAGCGTGATCGAGGCCCACCCGGGCTCCGCCGCACCGCAGCCGCCCCAGCCCAGCGGGTACGGCCACTGGACCCAGCACCCCTGAGCGAGCGAGGAACCGACCCCATGGACTTCGATTTCGACCTGGTCGTGGTGGGCGCCGGCGTCGCCGGGGCGCTCACCGCCTGCACCGTGAAGGCCGCGAAACCCGGCGCCCGCGTCCTGATCCTGGACGCCGGGAACAACGGCCTCGACGCGACGCAGCGGGCCGCGTTCGTCGAGGCCTACCAGCTCTCCCCCGGCAAGGGCGTCCCGACGCCCTACGCCGATCTGCTGAACAACAAGGACGGCTTCGCCCCCTCCCAGGACGGTGTCAGCAATCCGGTCGTGATGAACCAGTACTACGACCAGAGCGGAACCACCGACCTGTTCAAGAGCGGCTTCCAGCGCATGACCGGCGGCAGCACCTGGGCCTGGCGCGGCAACACCCCCCGCTGGCTCGCCAACGACTTCCGGCTGAACACCGTCTACGGTCGCGGAGTGGACTGGCCCTTCGACTACGACGAGTTGGAGCCCTACCTCGTCCGGGCCGAACAGGAGTTGGGCGTTTCGGGCGACGACGCCGAGTGGGCGTCCCTGACCCGGCGCAGCGCCGACTTCCCGATGCCGGCCATCGCCCCGAGCTACGGGGACCTGGTCGTCCGCGAGGCGCTGGCCGGCATGCCGCCGATCGACAACGTCGACGTGGTCCCGATCACGACCCCGCAGGCCCGCAACTCCCGGGAGTACCAGGGGCGCAGCTCCTGCCAGGGCAACTCCAGCTGCCTGCCGATCTGCCCGTCCGGGGCCAAGTACGACGCCGGGCACCACGTCGGCAAGGCGGTCGCGCTCGGCGTCGACCTCAAACCCGCGTGCGTGGTGACCAAGGTGGTGCCCCAGCAGGACGGCTCCTCCACCGTCGTGTTCAAGGACTGGACCACCGCCGACCTCGCCGAGCAGAGCGTCACCACCCGGCAGCTGGTGCTGGCCCTCAACGCGGTCGAGATCCCCAGGCTCTGGCTGATCTCGGGCCTGCGGAACACCAGCGACCAGGTCGGCCGCAACCTGATGGACCACCCCACCGACGAGGTGGTGGGCCTGCTCGCCGAGCCGGTCTTCCCGTTCCGCGGTCCGCAGAGCACGCTCGGCATCGAGAACTTCCGGGACGGCCTGTTCCGCAAGGACACCGGTGGCTTCCGGATGACGATCGGCGACGACGGCTGGGGCCGTACCCAGTCACCGGAGGCCGCGCTCGACGCCCTCATGTGGGACAAGGCCGCCCGGAAGATCCTGCTGACCGGCGCGAAGCTCCAGGAGGCCGTCAACCACCGGGTCACCCGGATGCTGCGGTTCAGCTACTCCACAGAGCAGCTGCCCAACCCGGACAACCGGGTCACGCTCTCCGACAAGCGCGACGTCCTCGGCCTGCCCCGCCCGAAGATCGCCTACCGGGTCGACGCCTACTCCAAGGCCGCGCTCACCTACGGCCACAGCGTCGCCCACCGGATCTGGCAGTACCTCGAAGGCACCGTCGGCGCCACGGAGATCGCCCCCGCCGCCCCGGCCGGGACGTACAAAGGCTCCGGCCACCTGATGGGCACCATGCGGATGGGGACCGCCGCGGCGGACTCCGTGGTCGACCCGTCCGGTCAGTCCCACGACCACCCGGGCGTCTGGGTCGTCGGCTCCGCCGTGTTCCCCACCGGTGGCACGTCCAACCCCACCCTCCAGCTGGCCGCCGTCACCCTGCGCACCGCCGACGCCCTCGCCGCCGCCCTGTAGGGCGGTGGGGCTGCCGAACGACCGGGGCGCGGCACCCTCGGAGGTGCCGCGCCCCGGTCGTTCTGTGCTCGGCCCGCATCCACCACCCGGTGGCCGTGGCGGAAGAGGGGGCGCGGGGGCGAAGGGCACGTCCTCGCCGGAGGCGGCGACGACGGCGTCCGAGGCGGGCAGGTCGAACGGGAGGGTCGCGGTCATCGGGGCGCGGCCGAGGGCGGCGTCCAGGACGACCTCATCCGCGGCGCCGAACTCCCCGATCAGCAGGGCCGCGTGCGGGGCCAGCGGGGTGAGGACGGCGGGGTGAACACGGCGGGCCGTTCCAGCTGGGCGGCGAAGACCGTGGGCACGGTAGCGGCCAGTGCGGTGAGCCGCTCGACCTCGGCCGGCTCGAACTCCAGCGAACCGCTGTGGAAGTGCTGTTCGAGCATGCCCTCGCGCCGCTCGTACGGGGTGGCGAGGCGGACCACCGCCAGGTCGGCCTGCTCCGGGTCCTCGACGACGGTGCCGTAACCCGCGGCGGCCTCCGGGTCGATGCCCTCGACGTAGAGCCGGGTGGCGGTGCGCGGCTCGCCGGCCAGGTGGACCACGGAGCGGCGCTGGGCCTCGCGGCCGAGCGCCCGGCCCTCCGGAGCGCAGCGCGGCGAGGACGTGTTCGGCGGCGTCGGAGAGGAAGACGTGCAGCGGCGCCGGCCGTTCGGGCTGGTCGGTCACCGGTCGCCGCCAGCGGCGCACCCGGGCGAAGACAGGTCCGGCTTCGTTGGGCGTACGGCAGAGACCTGACCGGGGATCGCAGGAAGTCCAGCTCCTTGGCGAGACGACTCCGGCCGAGTCCGATGGCTGGCTGCTTACCGACGTGCCGCAGCCGCACGGACACCGACCCGATCCACCCGTGTCGGCCGACGTCCACGCGGCCGGACGAGCGGGCACCACCGCGGCGGGACCGTGGTCACCCCGGCACCGCCGGGACGGAGCAACCACCGACACCCCGCATTCAGTTTCCTGGTGACCCGCCCCGACCCGTACGACGTCCTCACCCGGTGGCTCGCCGCCGGCCTCGGCAAGCACGGCCGCGCCCTGCAGGGCACCACCCCCACC
>NZ_JBIVVI010000213.1:0-9559 GCF_044757675.1 Kitasatospora sp. NPDC091257 | reverse complement strand
GGAGGCGGCGCTGGCGAGCGCGGCGGCGTTCACGCTGGGTGCGCTGGTGCCGCTGCTGGCGGTGCTGCTGCCGCCGGAGTCGTGGCGGCTGCTGGTGACGGTGGTGGCGGTGGCGGTCGCGCTGACCGTGTCGGGCTGGACGAGCGCCCGGTTGGGCGGGGCGGGGCCGGGACGGGCGATCATGCGCAACGTCGTGGGCGGGCTGCTGGCGATGGGGGTGACGTACAGCGGCGGTGTGCTGCTGGATCAGGTCATCGGGTGAACGCGAGTTCCCGGCCCCGTGAACGGTTCTACGTCGGGCCCGCCCGTCCGCCCGCCCGCCCGTCCCCCCGCACGTCCGTGCCCCCCGCACGTCCGGCCGGCGGCGAGGCCCGGGCACGCCGGGTGACGGTGCCGCCCGGCTCGACAGGCGAGGTGCCGCGGCCTGTGTTTGTGTGGCTGCAAACCGCTTGGGAGAGGTGAAGCGCCGTGACCGTGCCCCCGTTCGGATCGAACGATCCGTTCTCCGATCTGCTCAGCCGGTTCTTCGGGATGAGCCCGCTGGCTTCCCCGCCCGCCGTGCAGCGGGTGCCGATCGGGCGGTTGCTCAGCGAGTCCTCGCAGGAGCTGCTCGCGCTGGCCGCGCGGCGGGCGGCCGAGGACGGCTCCAGTGACCTCGACACCGCGCACCTGGCGTGGGCGGCCACCCGGGTGGAACCCTCGCGCCGGATGCTGGAACGGGCCGGTATCGATCCGGACCGGCTCTCCGGGGACCTGGAGCACGCCCTGCCCGCGGGCGACCCGGAGGCGGTGGAGGGCCGACCGGCGCTCACCCCCTCGGCCAAGCGCGCGCTGCTCGCCGCGCACGCCCAGTCGCAGGCGGTGGGCGCCTCGTACATCGGCCCGGAGCACATCCTCGGCGCGCTGCTCGACCAGGAGCGCTCGGGGGCCGGGGTGGCGCTGCGCAACGCGGCGCCCTCGCAGGAGGCGCTGAAGTCGGTGCTGGAGGGGCGCGGCACCGGCGGCGAGCGCAGCAGTACGGGTGCCCGCCCGAGCGAGACGCCGACGCTGGACGAGTACGGGCGCGACCTCACCGAGGAGGCGCGTTCGGGCCGGTTGGACCCGGTGGTGGGGCGGGCCGAGGAGATCGAGCAGACCGTCGAGATCCTTTCCCGGCGGACCAAGAACAATCCGGTGCTGATCGGTGAGCCGGGCGTCGGCAAGACGGCGATCGTCGAGGGCCTGGCCCAGCGGATCGTCTCCGGGGACGTGCCGCAGAGCCTCAAGGAGAAGCGGGTGGTCACCCTCGACCTGACCGCGCTGGTGGCGGGTTCCAAGTACCGGGGCGAGTTCGAGGAGCGGCTGAAGAACGTGATCGACGAGGTCACCGCGGCCGAGAAGAGCGTGATCCTGTTCCTGGACGAGCTGCACACCGTGGTCGGCGCGGGCGGCGGTGGCGAGGGTTCGATGGACGCCGGCAACATCCTCAAACCGGCGCTCGCGCGAGGCGAGTTGAGCGTGGTCGGCGCGACCACGCTGGACGAGTACCGCAAGCACGTGGAGAAGGACGCCGCGCTGGAGCGCCGCTTCCAGCCGGTGCTGGTGCCCGAGCCGAGCGTCGAGGAGACCGTCGAGATCCTCCACGGGCTGCGCGACGCGTACGAGGCGCACCACCAGGTGCGGTTCACCGACGAGGCGCTGGACGCGGCGGCGACGCTCTCCGACCGGTACGTCAGCGACCGTTTCCTGCCCGACAAGGCGATCGACCTGTTGGACCAGGCCGGCGCGCGGGTCAGGCTGCGCAGCCTGAGCGGGTCGACCGAGGCGACCGGGGTGCAGGACCGGATCACCAAGCTGAAGCGGGAGCTGGACGAGGCCGTCGCGGACGAGGAGTTCGTCCGGGCCGCCAACCTGAAGACCGAGCTGCGGCAGACCGAGGACGAACTGGCGGCGATGGCCGAGTCCCGCGAGGAGGTCGTCGATGTGACGGCCGACGACATCGCGCAGGTGCTCTCCTCCCGGACCGGCATCCCGGTCGCGGAGCTGAACGCGACCGAGAAGGAGCGGCTGCTCAAGCTGGAGGAGCACCTGCACGAGAAGGTGATCGGCCAGGACGAGGCGGTCACGGCCGTCGCCCAGGCGGTGCGCCGCGGCCGGGCCGGGATGGGTGACCCGGACCGTCCGACCGGTTCCTTCCTCTTCCTCGGGCCGACCGGCGTCGGCAAGACCGAGCTGGCGAAGGCGCTGGCGGCGCTGCTGTTCGGCGACCCGGACCGGATGATCCGCTTCGACATGAGCGAGTTCCAGGAGAAGCACACCGTCTCCCGGCTGGTCGGTTCCCCGCCCGGGTACGTCGGTTACGAGGAGGCCGGGCAGCTGACCGAGGCGGTGCGCCGCAAGCCGTACAGCGTGCTGCTCTTCGACGAGGTGGAGAAGGCGCACCCGGACGTCTTCAACCTGCTGCTCCAGGTGTTGGACGACGGGCGGCTGACCGACTCCCAGGGGCGTACGGTCGACTTCCGCAACACCGTGGTGATCATGACCAGCAACATCGGCTCCCAGCGGATCCTCGACCACGCGGGGAACGTGGACGAGATCCGTGACGACCTGATGCGCGACCTGAGGCAGCAGTTCCGGCCGGAGTTCCTCAACCGGATCGACGAGGTGATCGTCTTCCACGCGCTCACCCGGAAGGACCTGCTCTCGGTGGTGGACCTGCTGCTGGACCGCAGCCGGCGCCGGCTGCGGGCCCAGGACGTCGAGCTGGACGTCACCGGGACGGCCAAGGAGTACCTGGTCAACCGGGGCTACCAGCCGGAGTTCGGGGCCCGGCCGCTGCGCCGGACGATCCAGTCGGAGTTGGACAACCGGATCTCCAACCTGCTGCTGGACGGTTCGGTGCGGGAGGGGGACACGCTGATCGCGGACGTGAGCGACGGCGAGCTGGTGGTGACGCTGGCGCGGCCGGAGGCGTCGGCGACCTTCGAGGAGGCGGAGGCGAAGGCCCGGGCCGGCTCGGCGGCCTCGGGGGACTGAGGACGACCGGGGGCGGGCGTACTCCAGCGGGAGTACGCCCGAACGCCACTGCTGGAGGACGCGCGGGGACGCGTCGCGGGTCTAGCTTGTGGGCATGATGCCGCCCATGTCCCCGCCGACCGAGCCGCCCTCGGCGGAGCGGCCACCGGCGCAGCCGCCGGAGGAGCCGCCCGAGCCGTGGAGCCCGCCGTGGGTGCGCGCGGCCAAGGCGGGCTACCCGCTCGGGACGGCGGCGGCGGTCGCGGTGCTCCAGGTGGTCGGCTCGACCTTCGCCGGGCACAACCAGCACGGGCGGGCCCCGCTGGACGCCCTCGGCTACCTCCTGCTGCTGCTCGGGCCGGCGCTGCTGGTGCTGCGCGAGCGCCGGCCGGTCGCGGTGGTGGCGGGCACCTCGGTGGTCACCGCCGGGTACCTGGCCGCCGGGTACCCGTACGGGCCGGCCTTCGTGAGCTGGCTGATCGCCTGCTGCGTGGCGATCGGCTCCGGGCACCGCCGGGCGGCCTGGGCCGGTGCGGGGGGCGTCTACCTGGTGCACCTGCTCGGCACCTTCGTCCTGCCGCAGAGCTGGCAGCGCGCGGCCCTGCCGTCCGGCAGCGTCTGGCCGCAGGAACTCGGGCTGCTGGCCTGGCTGCTGCTGGTGATGGCGGGGGGCGAGCTGGTCCGGTTCCGGCGCGAGCGGATCGCCGCCCACCGGGCCTACCGGCAGCAGCTGGAGGAGCGCCGGGCCAACGAGGAACGGCTCAGGATGGCCCGGGAGCTGCACGACATCCTGGCGCACAGCCTGTCGCTGATCAGCATCCAGGCCGGGGTCGCGCTGGCGCTGCTCGACCGTCGGCCGGAGGAGGCCCGCGGCGCGCTGGTCACCATCAAGTCGACCAGCAAAGAGGCGCTCGGCGAGGTCCGCCAGGTGCTCGCGACGCTGCGCGGGCCCGGGGCGGCGCCGCGCGGGCCGGCCCCGGGGCTGGACCGGCTGGACGAACTCACCGAGCAGGCGGACCGGGTGGGCCTGGCGGCGGAGGTGCAGGAGCGCGGTGAGCGGCGCGCGCTGTCCGCCGCCGTCGACCTCACCGCCTTCCGGATCGTCCAGGAGGCGCTCACCAACGTGGTCCGGCACTCGGCGGCCCGCCAGGCGGTCGTGGTGCTGGACTGGACGGACCCGGCCGTGCTGGTGGTCCGGGTGGAGGACCCGGGGCCCGCGGTGCTCGCGGACGCGGGCGGGTCGGGCAGCGGGCTGGTTGGGATGCGGGAACGCGCGGCGGCGTTCGGTGGCACCATCGCCGCGGGGCCGCTGCCCGACGGCGGCTTCCGGGTCCGGGCGGAGCTGCCGACACCGAAGGCGGAGAGCGATTGATTCGGGTACTGCTGGCGGATGACCAGCTGCTGGTCAGGGCGGGCTTCCGGGCCCTGTTGGACCTCCAGGACGACCTGACGGTGGTCGGCGAGGCGGACGACGGCGAGGCCGCGCTGCGGCTCGCCCGTGAACTCGTGCCGGACGTCGTGCTGATGGACATCCGGATGCCGCGGATGGACGGGCTGGAGGCGACCAGGAGGATCGCCGAGGACCCGGCGCTGTCCCCCGTGCGGGTGGTCGTGCTGACCACCTTCGAGCTGGACGAGTACGTGTTCGAGGCGCTGCGCTCGGGGGCCGCGGGCTTCCTGGTCAAGGACACCGAGCCGGCCGAACTGCTGCGGGCGATCCGGGTCGCCGTCGCGGGGGACGCGCTGCTCTCGCCGGGCGTCACCAGGCGGTTGATCGGCGAGTTCGCCGCCCGGTCGAAGGCGCCCGAGGCCGTGCCGGAGGGGCTCTCGGACATCTCGATGCTGACCGAGCGGGAGCGCGAGGTGCTGGCCCTGGTCGGGATGGGGCTGTCCAACGAGGAGATCGCCCGGAGGCTGGTGGTCAGCCCGCTGACGGCGAAGACGCACGTCAGCCGGGCGATGGTGAAGCTCGGCGTGCGGGACCGGGCGCAACTGGTGGTGCTGGCCTACGAGTCGGGGCTGGTGCGGCCGGGCTGGCTGGGCTGATCGGCTCCTGGCGGTTGCGGCCCACGGGTGGTCGGCCCACGGGTGGTTGGCCCACGGGTGGTTGGTCGATGGGCGGTTGCGGTCCACAGGGCGGGTGCGCCGGAGTCGTCGCCGTCGCGCGGCTGCTTCCGGCCCCGCGTGTCGCAGGCGGTTCCTACTCTCCCGGGAGTATCCCAACTGCCGCTGCTGGTAGGACGCGTGATGAGACCTCGCTGCGGGACGCTCCAGTCACCTCGGGAACCACCCGAGGTCCTGGAGGCCCACCACCGAGGAGTTGAACCACCATGTACACCCAGCTGGCCGACTGGCACGGCCCCGGCCCATGGATCCTGCTGATCCCATTGATCTGGATCGCCGTGGTGGTCCTGGTGATCGCGGTGCTGCGCCGCACGGTCTGGCGGCGGCACGGCTGCGGCTTCGGGTACGGGTACGGGGTTGAAACCGGAGCCGGAGCCGGAGTCGCGGCGGAGCATCCGCTGGCCGTCCTGGGCCGGCGCTATGCGGAGGGGGACATCGACGCCGAGGAGTACCGCGCCAAGCGGGCTGTGCTCAGCGAGTCGCCGCGGGACGACGCCAAGGGAGGTGGCGCCAGGTGACCACCCTGGACGTCGTACGGGGCACCGCCGCCCGGGTCGCCGACGCCGTGAAGGTCTACGGCGTCGGCGGCACCGAGGTCCGCGCGCTGGACCACGTGACGGTGGAGTTCCCGGCCGGGCGGTTCACCGCGATCATGGGCCCGTCCGGCTCGGGCAAGTCCACCCTGATGCACTGCGCGGCCGGGCTGGACAGGCTCACCGCCGGCAGCGCCTGGATCGGCGACACCGAACTCGGCCCGCTCAACGACCGGCGGCTCACGCTGCTGCGCCGGGAGCGGATCGGCTTCGTGTTCCAGGCCTTCAACCTGGTGCCCACGCTCACCGTCCTGGAGAACATCACCCTCCCGCTCGACCTGGCCGGGGTCGCCCCGGACCAGGCCTGGCTGGAGACGCTGGTCGACGTGGTCGGACTCGGCGACCGGCTGCGGCACCGTCCGAGCGAGCTCTCCGGCGGCCAGCAGCAGCGGGTCGCGGTGGCCCGGGCGCTGGCCGGGCGGCCCCGGGTGGTCTTCGCCGACGAGCCGACGGGCAACCTCGACTCCCGCAGCGGCGGCGAGGTGCTCGGCCTGTTGCGCCGGGCGGTGGACGAGATGGGCCGGGCCGTGGTCATGGTCACCCACGACCCGACGGCCGCCGGCTGGGCCGACGAGGCGCTCTTCCTCGCCGACGGACGGCTGGTGGACCGGATGCGGCAGCCCACCTCCGCCCTGGTGCTGGACCGGATGAAGGCCTTCGAACGGGGGCGGTCGTGAACGCCGTTCCCCTCCGGCTCAGCCTGCGCTCGCTGCGCGCCCACAAACGGCGGCTGGCCGGCACCCTCCTGTCCATCCTGCTCGGGGTGAGCTTCCTGACCGGCACGATGGTGCTCGGCGACACCCTGCGGGCCAACTTCGACACCCTCTTCGCCGACGCCAACGCCGGCACCGACGTCGTGGTCCGCAGCGCCGACGTGCTGGACTCGGCGGGCACGGTCGGCGGGGTGCGGGCGCCGGTGGCGGTGACGCTCGCCGACCGGCTGCGCACCGTGCCGGGGGTGGCGGCCGCGGAGCCGTCCGTCCAGGGCGCGGGCCAGCTCATCGGGAGCAACGGCAAGCCGATCGGCGGTCAGGGCCCGCCCACCCTGGCGGGCAACTGGCTGGTCGACGGCCGGCTCAATCCGTACCGGCTGGCCGAGGGCCGGGCGCCGGCCGCCCCGGGCGAGGTGGTGGTGAACCGGGGCGCGGCGAATTCGGGCGGGCTGCGCGTCGGCTCGACCACCGTGCTGCGCACCCCCGATCCGGTGCCGGTCACCGTCGTCGGCATCGCCACCTTCGGGGCGGACGCGGACGGCATGGGGCCGAGCACCTTCACCGCGATGACCTTCGCGGACGCCGAGCGGTACCTCACGCCCAAGGGCGAGGGCCAGGCCGGCTCGATCCAGGTCCGCGCCGCGGGCGGGGTCTCCCAGCGGGAGCTGGTCGACCGGATCACCCCGCACCTGCCCGCAGGCGTCCAGGCGATCACCGGCGCGGCGGCCACCCAGGAGTCCACCCAACTGGTGTCCGGGCGGTTCCTGACCATGTTCACCACGCTGCTGCTGGTCTTCGCCGGGATCGCGCTGCTGGTGGCGACGTTCACCATCCACAACACCTTCGCCATCGTGGTCGCCCAGCGGACCAGGGAGAACGCGCTGCTGCGGGCGCTCGGGGCGGTGCGCGGCCAGGTGCTCGGGGCGACCCTGGCGGAGGCGCTGGCGGTCGGCCTGCTGGCCTCGCTGGGCGGGCTGCTGGGCGGGATCGGGGTGGCCGCCGGGCTCAAGGCGCTCTTCTCCGCACTCGGCTTCGCCCTGCCGACCGGCGGCATGGTGATCGGCACGGCCGCCGTCCTGCTGCCGCTGCTGGTCGGCACGCTGGTCGCGGTGGGCTCCGCGCTGCTGCCGGCCGTCCGGGCCGGGCGGACGGCTCCGCTCGCGGCCCTGCAGGAGACCGGGGTCGACCGGGCGGCGCAGGGGCGCTCGGGCGCCGTCCGGGTGGTGCTCGGCGGCCTGTTGCTGACCGGGGGAGTGCCGGTGGCCGTCCTCGGGGCGACGGACGGCCCGTCCGTGCTGCTGACGGCCGTCGGGGCCCTGGCGGTACTGGCCGGCATGGTGGTGCTCGGCCCGGTCGCCGCGGCCCTCGCGGTGCGGACGCTGGGCGCGCCGCTGCCCAGGCTGCGCGGGGTCTCCGGGGTGCTCGCCCGGCGCAACGCGGCCCGCAACCCGCGCCGGACGGCGGCCACCGCGAGCGCCCTGATGATCGGGGTCGCGGTGGTCACGCTGTTCACCGTCTTCGGTGCCTCGATCAAGGCCACCCTGGACTCCACGGTGAGCAGGTCCTTCGCGGGCGATCTCGCCGTCACCACCGCCTCGTTCGGGGCCGGCGGCAGCGGGATCAGCCCCAAGGTGGCGGACGCCCTGGCCGCCCTGCCCGAGGTGCGGCAGACGGTCGGGCTCGGCCGCGGCGTGGCCCGGATCGACGGGCACGGCCGGACGCTGGACGTGACCGACCCGGCCCGGCTGTCCGGGATCGTGGACCTCGGCCGGGTCGACGGCTCGCTGGCCGCGCTCGGCACGGACGGGCTGGCGGTCTCCCGCAGCGAGGCGCAGCAGCGCGGCTGGCGGCTCGGACAGTCCGTCACCGTGGGTTTCACCGACGGGGCGAGCGGTCCGTTCACGATCCGTGCCCTGTACGAGGGCGGCAGCCTGGCCGGGGACTACCTGATGACCCGGCAGGCCTGGGCCCCGCACCGGGGGCAGGACGCGGACACCATGGTCGCGGTCGGGCTGCGCGACGGCGTGTCGGCCGCCGCGGGCAAGGCGGCGGTGGAACGGGCGCTGGTCCCGTACGGCAGCCCGCAGGTGCAGGACCGCGCCGAGTACGCCAAGAGCGCGGCCTCCGGCGTCGACACGATGCTCTCGGTGGTCTACGCGCTGCTGGCGCTGGCGGTGCTGATCGCGCTGCTGGGCATCACCAACACCCTGACGCTGGCGGTGCACGAGCGGACCAGGGAGCTGGGGCTGCTGCGGGCGGTCGGTCAGAGCAGCGCCCAGCTGCGCGGCATGGTGCGCTGGGAGTCGGTGCTGGTGGCGGCCTTCGGGACGGTCGGCGGTCTGGGGCTCGGAGCCTTCCTCGGCTGGGCCCTGGTGCGGGCCTCGGACAGCGCCGGGACGGGATCGTTCGCGATACCGCCCCTCCAGCTGGCCGTGGTCCTGGTGGCCGGGCTGCTGGCGGGCGCGGTCGCCGGACTCCGCCCGGCGGGCCGGGCGGCGCGGCTGGACATCCTGCGGGCGATCGCGACGGAGTAGGAGGCGGTGGAACGGGAGACGGCAGAGCAGGAGCGGTGGAGAAGGAGGTGGGAGCGGCTGAACCGGATGCTCAGTCCGCCGTCTGCGGGAAGACCTCCCGCAGCAGGGGGTTCGGCAGTCCGCGCTTGCGCCACTCGCGCGGGTAGCCGAGCGAGACCTCCGTGAACGGGACGCCGTCGTAGGTGGTCCGGCGCGGGATGTGGAGGTGGCCGTAGATCATCGCCGCGGTGTTGAACCGAGTGTGCCAGTCTGCGGTCAGCTCGGTCCCGCACCACTGGGCGAACTCGGGATACCAGAGGATATCGGTGGGCTGGCGGACCAGCGGGTAGTGGTTGACGAAGACCAGCGGGACGTCCGGGTCGCAGGCCGCCAGCCGCTTCTCGGTCAGCCGGACGCGCTCGCGGCACCAGGAGTCGCGGTCCGGGAACGGGTCCGGGTAGAGCATCCGCTCGTCCGCGCAGACGACGCCGGTCTCGTAGGCGGCCGCCAGGGAGGCTTCCTTGGTGGTCGTGCCCGGCGCACGGAAGGTGTAGTCGTAGAGGAGGAAGAGCGGGACGATGCGGACCGGACCACCGGGGCCCTCCCAGACCGGGTACGGGTC
>NZ_JBIVVI010000212.1:0-9590 GCF_044757675.1 Kitasatospora sp. NPDC091257 | reverse complement strand
GTGGGGCGGTGGCGGAGGCCCGTCTCGTGCGTCAGAAGTCGGCCCAGCCGACTTCCGGTGCCGAGGGGGCCGCCGACGCCGGGCTGAGGGCCGAGCTGGAAGCCGTCCTGATGGTCGTCGACGAGCCGGTGGCGGAGGAGCGGCTGGCAGGGGTGCTGGAGCGGTCCCGGGCCGAGGTGGCGGCCGCGCTGCGGGAGCTGTCCGTCGAGTACACGGCCCAGGGCCGCGGTTTCGACCTGCGGCTGGTCGCGGGCGGCTGGCGGTTCTACAGCCGGGACACCTGTTCCGCGGCCGTCGACCGCTTCCTCCTGGACGGCCAGCAGGCCCGGCTCAGCCAGGCCGCGCTGGAGACCCTGGCGGTGGTCGCCTACCGGCAGCCGGTGTCCAGATCGCGGGTTTCCGCCGTCCGCGGTGTGAACTGTGACGGCGTGATGCGTACCCTGGTACAGCGAGGACTGGTGGAAGAGGCCGGATCCGAGCCCGAAACAGGTGCGATCCTGTATCGGACGACGAACTACTTCCTGGAACGGATGGGGCTCCGCGGCCTGGACGAGCTGCCGGAGCTTGCTCCCTTCCTGCCCGAGGTCGACGACGTGGAAGCGGAGTCCCTGGAGGGCACGATGATCGCGGAGGCGGTCGCCGCCGCTGCCGCGCAGGCCGCGGACGGCAGTGGCGAGGCCGATCGGGCCGGGCCCGATCGGTAGGGGGCGGTGAGGTCGGCCGAAACGACCGCACATCCCAGACGGAACGACGTACGGACACTTTGATGCGTAGCAGTGGCAACGGCAGGAACAGCAGCGGCGGCGGGAGCGGTCGCGGCGGGCAGGGCGGGGGCCGGGGCGGCAGCTCCTACGGCGGCGGCAGCAGCAGCGGCGGCTCGGGCGCGCGCGGGGGTTCGGGCGCGCGCGGAGGTTCGTACGGCGGCGGTGGCCGCGGCGGCTCCGGCTCCGGCTCGGGGTCGGGCTCGTACGGCGGCGGTGGCCGGGGCGGCTCCGCTTCGGGGTCGGGCTCGCGCGGCGGCTCGTACGGTCGTGACGACCGGCGCGAGGGCCGCCGGGACGACCGGCGTGACGACCGCCGCTACCCGGATCGCCCGCTGCGGCCCGAGGAGCGCAAGTACGACCGCCCCGAGTACGGCGGCGGCCCCAACGCCACCCCGGCCCGCGGCGGCTACACCGGACGGCGCCCCGGCCCGGCCCCGCGCCCGCGCCGTGAGGGCCAGCCCGCCCCGGGCGACCCGCGCCGCCAGCCGCAGCGCTCGCGCGAGCTGCAGGCCAAGATCGAGGACGCCGTCCTCGCCCGGCACGACAAGCCGGCCGTCAAGCTCCCCAAGACCTTCGGCGAGCCCGAGGGCGAGCGCCTGCAGAAGGTGCTGGCCCGGGCCGGCGTCGGCAGCCGCCGCGCCTGCGAGGAGCTGATCGAGCAGGGCCGGGTCGAGGTCAACGGCAAGCGCGTCACCGAGCAGGGCAAGCGCGTCGACCCGCAGAACGACGAGATCAAGGTGGACGGCCTGACCGTCGCCACCCAGTCCTACCTGTTCTTCGCGCTGAACAAGCCGGCCGGCGTGGTCTCCACCATGGAGGACCCGGACGGCCGCCAGTGCCTGGGCGACTACGTGACCAACCGGGAGACCCGGCTGTTCCACGTCGGCCGGCTGGACACCGAGACCGAGGGCATCATCCTGCTCACCAACCACGGCGAGCTGGCCCACCGCCTCACCCACCCGCGCTACGGCGTGACCAAGACCTACCTGGCCGCCATCCAGGGCCCGATCCCGCGCGACCTGGGCAAGCAGCTCGCCAAGGGCGTGGAGCTGGAGGACGGCTACGCCCGTGCCGACAGCTTCAAGGTGATCTCCAACGTCGGCAAGAACTACCTGGTCGAGGTGACCCTGCACGAGGGTCGCAAGCACATCGTCCGCCGGATGCTGGCCGAGGCCGGCTTCCCGGTCGAGAAGCTGGTGCGCACCCACTTCGGCCCGATCGCCCTGGGCGACCAGAAGTCGGGCTGGCTGCGCCGCCTGACCAACCCGGAGGTCGGTCAGCTGATGCGCGAGGTCGGCCTGTAGGCCCGTCCCCGTCCGCTCTGCCGGAGCCCCCGGCCGCACGTGCTGCGGCCGGGGGCTCCGGCGTTCCCGGGGGATGCCGGGCCGGGGCGCGCGGGTGTCGATGTGCGGGTGTCCACGTGTGGGGTGTGTGCGGGCGGGCGCTGCGGACGTCCACGTTTCGGACGAGTGGTGTGAGCCGGGACGCAACCGCTGGTCACGGCCTTGTCAGCGTCATGATCCGTGGCCGAGGATGGCCACCAGCGCACCACGCCGCGGTGTGGCGGGACTGCGCCAGCACGGGGCGCGCGGGTCGGGGCGGGAACGAGCCAACGGGAACGGGCGAGCAGGGGGAGAGGGCGTCGTGTCCGATGCAGCACTGGGACGGGCCGGCGGACAGGCCCTCGGCGCGCTGGGATTGGCGGAGCCGGACGGGCAGGTCTACGCGGCACTGGTGGCCAACCCGCAGTCCACGGCGGAGGAGCTGGCGGAGAGCTGCGGGCTGACGTTCCAGCAGAGCGTGCGCGCACTGGACCGGTTGGCACAGCAGGGCATGGCCACCCGGGCGCCGGTGGACCGGCACCGCTACCTGCCGGTCCCGCCGGACGTCGCGATCGGCACGCTGATCGGGCATCGGGAGTCGGAGCTCCGCTACGCCCGGGCCGAGATGCACCGGCTGATGGACGCCTTCCGGGAGGCCTCGCGGTACACCGACCCGGCGCACTCGGTGGAGGTGCTGACGGGCGGCGAGGCGATCGCCCAGCGGCTGGAGCACATCACCGAGACCAGCCAGTACCAGGTGCGCGGCTTCGACCGTCCGCCGTACATCCAGGACCCGGTGGCGCCGATGCCCCTGCAGCGGCGGCGGCTGCGCGAGGGCGTGAAGTTCCGGACGATCTACGACCGGGAGGCGGTGGCCTGGCCGGGGCGGCTGGAGAAGAACATCCTGGCCGGGGTCGAGGACGGCGAGGAGGCGCGGGTCCGGCCGGCGCTGCCGATGAAGATGATCATCTCGGACGACCGGATGGCCATCATCCCGATCAGCGTCGGCGACAGCGTGCTGGACGCCGCGTACGTGATCCACCCCTCGGCGCTGCTCCAGGCGCTGGACACGCTGTTCGAGGCGGAGTGGGAGCGGGCCGTGCGGTTGCGGGCGGAGGCCGGTTCGGAGGACGGTGCGTCGGGACCGGAGGCCGACCACCGCAAGCTGCTGGGCCTGCTGGCGGCCGGGCTCACCGACGAGTCGATCGCCCGTTCGCTCGGCTGGAGCGCCCGGACCACCCAGCGCCGCCTCCAGAGCCTGATGCGCTCGCTGGGCGCCACCACCCGCTTCCAGGCCGGGATGGCGGCCAGGGAGCGGGGGTGGCTGTAGGGAATGTTGTGACAATTCTTGGTGTCGTGACGGCGCGACGGTCCGTGGAGTCGTGGCCATCCGCATTGTTATGACATTTCGCGTGCTCTGCGTGCTCCATGTGTTCCTTGTGTTCCGCGGCAACGGCGGGGAGCGTGGGAGCTGCCGGCTCCTCGGAACCGCGTGAACCCCAGGATTCGCGTGAACCCCAGAGCGGCGTGAACCCCGAGACTCGCGTGAACCCCGGGAATTGTCATAACTTTCCCCGGTCGTGCCCCGTCAGCTCCAGGGGCTGAGCGCGGCCCAGCGGCCGTCCGGGCCGCGCTCGACCTTCTCCAGGCCGACCACGGCGGTGCGGTTCAGCCGCCCGTAGATGTGCGGGAACAGCACACCGGGGGTGGCCCCTGGTGGCGGGGCGCCGTTCGGGGCCTCCCACTTCACCATCGGCTCCACCAGCGATTCCTCGATCAGCAGCACCATCAGCGGTTCGGGGGTGTCGGCGAAGAAGGCGTTGGCCACCGCGAGCGCCGTCTGCTCGTCCGCCGAGCAGTGGATGAACCCGTCGGTGAGCAGCGACGCGGTGGCGTACGGGCGGCCGGGGTCGGCCAGCCAGTCGTCCAGGGGAGCAAGGTGGAGGATCATGCTTCCTTTTCTACCCGTTGTCTCCGGTTTGGTCCTGAGCGGCCGTCATCGGCACGGCGGTGTCCGCCGTGCCGACCGCAGCGGTCAGAGTCCGGCCACCTTGGCGGACGCGGACACCTCGTACACCAGGGTGAGGGTGCGCCGGGCGCCCGGGGCGAGCGGGACGTCCCAGCGGACGATGCCCTCGGTGTCGAAGGAATCCGGCGCCGGGGCGCACTCCTCCTTGCGCAGCCGTACCTCGACCGCGGACACCTCGCTGACCGGAACCCGCTCGCGCACCGTGACGATCCGCTCGTCGCGCTCCTCCGGGCCGGAGAAGCGGGACAGGTGCAGTCGGACCGTCCGGGTGGTGGTCTGGCGGCCGGTGAGGCCGGCGGTGGCCTGGCGCTCCTCGGTCTCCCGGACCACCCGGTAGCCGTCCGAGCTGCCGAAGGACAGTTCGGCCTCGGCGCCGGCGGCGGTGAAGCGGAGCTCGCCGCGGCCGGTGAAGCCGCTGCCGCGGACCAGTTCGACCGGGCCGGACAGCAGCGGGTGCCCGGCCGTGTTGCGGAACCGGACCACCTGGGTGACCAGCGGGGACAGTTCCGGGGCGCAGGCGTACTCGCTGCTCGCCAGCCCGGTGAAGGCGCCCAGCGGCACCCGGTGGGCGCGGCCGTCGGAGGGCACGGTCGCGGGAGCGGGGGCGGGCAGCACCCGGACCTCGCCGCCGTCGTCCACGCCCGGAACCCGGGAGTCCGCGCCCAGGGTGGCGACCGCTTCCTCGCGCAGCTCGACCTCGACCGTGCGGCGCTCCTCGTCGGTGCGCTCGCGCAGCACCAGGACGTCCTCGGCGACCGCGGGCGGGGCGGTGGCGAGGGCGGAGCGAGCGGTGGAGAAGGTGAGCCGGGCGTTCGTCCAGTCCTCGTTGGTGCGCTGCCAGACCACCGCCTCCGACTCCAGGCGCAGGTCGGCGCCGGCCAGGGTCGCCCGGTAGGAGGGTCGCCACAGCGCACAGGGCACCAGGTGGGAGACGGTCAGTTCGGCGGGGCCGGGCCGCGCCGCCTCGACGGTGAGCTCCAGGTGGGCGGTCAGCTCGGCCGGGTCCTCCTCCGCCTGGTCCAGAGCGGTCAGGGCCTGTGAGCGTTCCTGCTCCAGGCGGCGCAGCCGGGAGTGGGTGGCGCGCAGGTCCTCGCCGTAGCGCTCGCGTTCGGTGTCCACCCGGCCGAGCTCGCGGGCCCAGCGGTTGGGTTCGAGCTCGCCGAGGCCGGCGCCTTCGCCGATCTCGCGCAGCAGGTCGGCGGAGAGCTGGGCGAGCAGTGCCAGGCGGGCCTCCAACCGGGCCCGGGTCTGGTCGGCCAGCCGCGTCTCGGCGTCCAGCCGGTGCAGCCGGTGGCGCAGTTCGGAGTCCTCCGGGCCGGGCGGCAGCGGGGCGCGCGGGGTCCAGTCGCGCACCAGCCGGGCGTCCAGCACCCGGACGCCGTCGGTGGCGGATTCGGCGCGCAGGGTGCGGTCGACGGCGAGGGCGGTGAGCGGGCCGAGGCGCAGCCGCTGCACGCCTGCGGCGAGCCCGACCGTCGTGGTGCGCTCTACCTGGCTGCGGTCCTCCAGGCAGGTCACGGCGGTGACGGGGAGGGGAAGGGTCTCGACGGTCATCGCTCAGTTCCTCCGGTTTCCGCCGACGATGGCCTTTCCGGCCGGGATCTTGATCAGGTAGCCGCCGTCCAGCTCGGTGCGCCCGCCCGGCGGCAGGTCGACGCGCCAGAGCCGGGTGCTGGGCGGGCAGTCCGGTGCGGAGACGGTCGGGGCGTGCCAGTCGGCCCGCTCCTCGATCCGGATCTCGGCGTCGGAGGTGACCGGCACCCGCTCGCGGATCTCCACCGTGACGGCGCGTGCGAGCCGGTTCGCCAGCCGGACGTGCACCCGGTGGTCGAGGACGGTGCTGTTGCCCTTCAGCATGCCGGTGGTGGACTCGTGCAGCTCGGTGCGGCGCGCCACCTCGATGCTCTCGGCGACGCCGATGCCCAGCCGCCGGGTACCGCCGGGCGCCAGGGTGGGCAGCGCGGCGGTGAGCAGGAACTCGTCGTCCACGGTGACCTCGGCCGGGCCGGCCAGGACGGCCTGGTCGGTGCGGTTGGCGAGCACCAGGGTCGCGTACACCTTCTCCTCGACGGCGGGGACGGTGACGTACTCGGGTCGGACGGCGAGGGGGATCTCGCCGACGGTGACGGTGTGCCAGGTGCCGTCGGACGGGATGTCGGCGGGGGCGGCGGCGTCGAAGCGGTGGTCGAAGGAGCCGGCGGACTCCCGGGGCGGGACGGCGTGCCGGGGCAGGGCGAGGGTGCGCAGCTGCGTGGTACCGCTGCCGTCGGGCAGGGGCCAGGCCTGCTCCTCGCGCTCGATCCGTTCGGGGCGGGCGTGCAGGGTGCCGCGCCGGGCGGGGGGCTCCTCCGGGCCGGCCAGGACGAGGTCGGGGTAGTCGAGCAGAGTGGCGTCCGGGGCGAGGCCGGGCGGAGGCGGCGGTGGGGCGGCGTGGCCGACGCGGCGGCGGGCCTCCCCGGGCGGGAGGCCGCCCGGAGCCTGCGGCGGCGATGCGTAGGCCGCGACCGGGGCCGGGGACAGGAGCGGCGGCGGGGCGCCGTAGCCGGCGAAGCCACCAGGACCGCCCGGGGGCGGGGGCATCGGCTCGTCGGCGCTCAGCAGGCCGCCGCCGTACGGGCCGGCCGCGGGGGCGATCTGCTCGTCGGCCCCGAAGGCCTCGGCCCGGGGACCGCCCGGACGTGCGCCGCCGAGACGGGCCGAGCGGGCGGCAGGGGCGGCGGAGACGGGCGTCGGGGCGGGGGTGACGATCGGGCGGGATGCGGTGCGGTGGGGTCGGTGGTGCGGGGCGGGGCGGTCGGCGTCGGCCGCGTCGTAGCCGGTGAAGAGGTCGGTCAGGCCGGCCGGGGGCTCGCGCCAACCGGAGGGCGGCGGGGCGGGCTGGCTGCGTCCGATCCGCAGCGAGGCGAGCCGGGGCAGGTCGGTGCGGCGGTCGAGGTCGGCGGTGGACAGGGCGAGGCGCACGCCCGTCCAGTCCTCGCCGGTGCGCTGGGCGACGGCGGCGCGCAGGACCAGGTGGGCGGTGTCGGAGCCGGTCCGGTAGGACAACCGGTAGGCGGGCACCCAGCGGGCGGCGGGGACGCCGTACTCCAGTTCCAGGTCGAGGTGGTCACCGCCGGGGGCGGTGTCCTCGGTGGTGCCGGGGGTGGTGAGGGCGGCGGTGCCCGCCGTGGCGCCGGGGGCGGTGCCGGGAGCGGTGAGAGTGAGCAGGACGGTGGTGCTGGTGCCGATCGGCTCGGCCCGGTCGGCGGTGGACGCCCGTTCCAGCCGGTCGGCAGCCAAGTCGAGCTCGTGATCGGCGAGTTCCAGCTCCCGGGTGAGCTGCTCGGCGCGCTCCTGGAGCCGGGCCAGCCGCTCGTCGACGAAGTCGGCGAGCTCCAGCCACGCGTCGGCGGGCGTGCGGCGCAGCGGCTCGTCACGTCGGCGCTGCGGCGGGACGGCGCGCAGTGCGGCGGTCTCGGCGATCGAGGCCAGGACCAGCCGGTGGCGCTCGGCGAGCGCGCTGCGGCGCTCGGTGGCCTCGTCCAGCGCCCGCTTCAGGTCCGGGAGTTCATCCGGCTCGCGGAGTTCGGCGAGCAGTTCGAGCCGGGCCTCGGTGACGGCGGTGCCGGCTGGTCCGGAGAGCACCCGGGCGCGCAGCGAGCGGCCGTCCAGGGCGGCGGGCAGACCGGTCAGCCGCAACCGTCCCCCGGGCGGGACCGGGACGGTGGCCCGTCGGCGGCACACCGCGCCTTCGGCGTACACCACGACGGAGTCCAGGGCCGACGGGTGGGCCGGTACGGCCGGCGGTTTCGACTGCCCGCTCCGGCCGTTGTGCTGATCGTCCATGCGCAACCCCTTCGTTCGCGTGTTCCCCGAGGTGTTCCCCCGCCGCGTGGCGTCGGCGGTGCGGTGCTCGTCGTGCGGCGTTCGTTGTGTGGCGTTCGTTGTGCGGTGTTCGTCCTGCGATGCTCGTTGGCCGTGCGGGCCTCCGGCTCGCCCGCATGCCTGCCCTGTTCGCCTCTGCTTGCTGTCCTGACTGTCCTGAACTGTTCTGCTGCCGGTCCGCGTTTCTTCTGCGTTGCCCAGGTTCCGTGCGGCCCGTGCCTTTCTCCGGGCGGCCAGTCTGCCCCGCTTCGGGGCGGGCGTCGCAGGATTTCCGGGTCCGACGTGCGCACTGTGTGGGACGGGGGCGGGTCCGTGGCGGTTGCCGGTGCCGGAAGCTGCCGGGGCTGCCGTGCGGGTTGCCGGGCAGTGGGTGGGGACTTCGGCGGGGTGGATGAGGGAGGATGGGGCGCGGGTGCTCCCGAACGGTCCCGGCACCTGTCGAGATTCGTGATGAGGAGAGCGACCCGCCATGCGCACTGCCGTCGTCGTCGGCACCGGACTGATCGGCACCTCCGCCGCGCTCGCGCTGACCGCTCGCGGGCTGACCGTCCATCTGGAGGACGCCGACCCGGACGCGGCCCGTACCGCCGAGTCGCTCGGCGCGGGCATCACCGACCCGGTCGACGGCCCGGTGGACCTGGCGATCATCGCCGTCCCGCCCGCGCTGGTCGGCAAGGTGCTCGCCGACTGCCAGCGCCGCAACCTGGCGCACTGGTACACCGACGTCGCCAGTGTGAAGGCCGGCCCGAGCGGCGAGATCGCCGAGCTCGGCTGCGACACCGTCCACTACATCGGTAGTCACCCTATGGCCGGCCGTGAGAGGTCCGGCCCGCTGGCCGCCCGCGCCGACATCTTCGAGGGCCGCCCCTGGGTGCTCACCCCGACCGCGGACACCGACACCGAGACGCTCAACGCCGCGCTGGAGCTGGTCGCGCTCTGCGGCGCGGTGCCGATCGTGATGGACGCCGCCGAGCACGACCGGGCGGTCGCCCTGGTCTCGCACGCCCCGCAGTTGGTCTCCTCGCTGGTCGCGGCCCGGCTGGAGAACGCCGACGAGACCGCCATAAGGCTGTCCGGTCAGGGCGTGCGCGACGTCACCAGGATCGCCGCCTCCAACCCCGGCATGTGGGTCGACATCCTCTCCGCCAACGCGGGCGCGGTCGCCGACGTCCTGGAGGGGGTCGCCCGCGACCTCGCCGAGACGGTCACCGCGCTGCGCGCCATGGAAGCCGTCGAGGAGGACGAGCGCCAGGCCGGAGCGGCCGGGATCGTGGCCGTCATGCGGCGCGGCAACACCGGTCAGGCCCGGATCCCCGGCAAGCACGGGGCGCCGCCCACCCGGTACGAGACCGTGGCGGTTGTGCTGGGCGACCAGCCGGGCGAGCTGGGCCGGCTGTTCGGGGAGGTCGGCGACGCCGGGGTCAACATCGAGGACGTCGTCATCGAGCACTCGACCGGGCAGCAGGTCGGCTTCGTCCAGCTGTCGGTCGCGCCGACGGCGGTGAAGCGGCTGACCAAGGCGCTGCGGGCGAGCGGCTGGAGCGTCCGGGACTGACGTTCCCCGGCGAGCGGCCCGGCCTGTGCCCGGTATACCGGGTGTACCGGGTGTAC
>NZ_JBIVVI010000211.1:0-9621 GCF_044757675.1 Kitasatospora sp. NPDC091257 | reverse complement strand
CACCCCCCTCAGCGCGTTCAGCGGGTTCACGGCCTCGACCACGATCCCGTCCGGCCCGCCGCCGGAGAACAGCACCGCGAACGAGACCGCCCCCAGCACCCCGATCTCCAGCACCAGCGCGACCCCGAGCACCTTGGCCGTCAGGTGCAGGTCGAACCAGGCCATCACCCCGATCACCGTCGCCCCGAACAGCGCGTACCAGCCCCAGCCCAGGTCCACCCCCAGCTGCGAACGGACCAGTCCGCGCAGCGAGTACGCGAAGAAGCCGAGGGCCGAGGCCTCGGTGACGACGTACGCCAGCACCGCGAGCAGCCCCGAGGCCATCCCGACCACCCGGCCCAGCCCGTGCGAGACGTAGCCGTAGAACGCGCCGGCCGCGGTGATGTGCCGGGCCATCGCCACGTACCCGACCGAGAACACCGTCAGCACCACGGTCGCCACGATGTACGCGGCGGGCGCGCCGGCGCCGTTGCCCTGCCCGACGATGATCGGCAGGTTGCCCGTCATCGCGGTGATCGGGGCGGCGGTGGCGAGTGCCATGAACACCACGCCGACCAGGCCGACCGAGTCCGCCTTCAGCCGGTCGACGCCGCCCGTCCCCGGCCGCTCCCGCCCGGCCCTCTCCCCCGCCACGTCCCCGCTCCGGACCGCCATCCGGCCTCCTCGCCTCCCGGACCCGCCCGACCGCCGGACCGGCCGGACGCTGACCGTCCGACAGCATGGCGCGCCGGAGCAGCCCAGCGATCGGGCCGACGGCCCGCCGGAGCAGTCGAGTTGACGCCACGTTCGACCGGTCGAACGACGCTCCGGAACCCGCCGGACGGCCGGGGCACGACCGGACGGGCCCGGAAACGGCAGCGGCCGGCCCGGCCGCACGAGGAGGTCCTCGTACGGCCGGGCCGGCCTGGGCGTGTCCCGCGCCCATGTCCGCCGTGCGGCGATCACCCGGTCGAGCGGTCACCCGACATGACCATCCCGGAGGATCGATTCGCCCCGCAGCAGCGGTGGTTCCGAAAACCCTCGGGGCTCAGCGGCCCCGGGTCAGAGCGCGACGCCGTGCGCGCGCAGGTAGGCGACCGGGTTGATGTCCGAGCCGTACTCCGAGCCGTTGCGGATCTCGAAGTGCAGGTGCGGGCCGGTCACGTTGCCGGTGGCGCCGGAGAGGCCGATCTGCTGGCCGACGGTGACGGCCTGACCGATCCTCACGCCGATCGAGGAGAGGTGCGCGTACTCGGCGTAGTGGCCGTCGGCGAGCTTGATCTCGACCTCGTTGCCGTAGGCGCCGCCGTTGCCGGCCTTGACCACGACGCCGTTGGCGACGGCGCGCAGCGGGGTGCCGGTGGAGGCGACGAAGTCCTGGCCGGTGTGGTGGCCGGAGGCCCACATCGAGCCGGCCACGCCGTAGGCGGTGCCGAGCTTCGGGTTGGCCAGCGGGGCGACGAAGCCGGAGGTGGCGGCGGCGACCGGAGTGGCGGTCACGACCGCGGCCGGAGCGGCGACCTGCAGCTGGGTCTGGAGCTGGGCGGAGGGCTTGGCGGCCTCGGTCTTCACCTGGACCTGGGCCTGCGGCTTGGCGGCCTGGGTCGCCGGAGCGGCCGGCTGGGCGGGCTTCGCCGGGGCGGCCGGCTTGGCCGGGGCGGCGTCGGCGGCCGGCGCGGCGGCGTGGCCCGACAGCGCGAGCTGCTGGCCCGGGAAGATCAGGTTCGGGTTGGCACCGACCACCGAGCGGTTCTGCTCGTACAGCGCGTGCCAGCCGCCCTCGACGTTCTTGGCGTCGGCGATCTTGGACAGGGTGTCGCCGCTGACGACGCGGTAGCTCTCCTGCGCGGCCGGGGTGGCCGGGGCAGCGGCCGGCGCGGCCGACTTGGCGTCCGTGGAGGCGGCGGCCTGCGCGGCCGGGGCGGCCGGAACGGTGTGGGCCTGGGCGCTCACCGCGGTGACGAGCGGGAGGGCGAAGGAGACACCGGTGACGGCGGTCGCGATGCCGATACGGGCGGCGCGGGGCAGGGCGATACGACGAGCCTGAGCAGGCATGGAATTTTCCTCTCCGACGCCTGCGAGGTGAGCTGTCGGGTTCGGGCTGGAGTTGCCCGGCCGCATGCGCGGCTTCACCCCTAGCCGGTCCTGGACGCCCGCGCCCTGAGGCGCGAACTCCGGTCCGGCGACTTACCTGTGGGTCCCCCGCTCCTGCCGTACAGAGTTCGTTTCGAACCACCGGGCAGCGGCAGGACTCGGCGTTCCACCCGGTGGATCCGTCCGGACTGGCCGGGCGGTCGCTGAACTAAAACCCATCCGTTCGGGTGAAGCAATGTCGATCTCTTGAAAGGGCAACCATCTCCCCCGTTCCGGTGACCCTCCGCAGACCGGACCCCACGGTGCGTACACAACCCATTCACCCCCCGCCACTGATCCACGACCCTGCGCCGAGATCGGCGACGGACCGCAGCCACCCGTTCACGCACCGCCGACCGTCAACACACCCACCGGTGACCCTTGTCACGTGCGCCCCGGCAGCGCAGGATTCGCCCGTGGCCACCTCCGAGGCCGGCACCCTGCGCCTGGGCACCGCGCAGGGTCGCTGGGTACTACTGGCGACCGTGCTCGGCTCCAGCATGGCGATGCTCGACGGCACCGTGGTGAACGTCGCCCTGCCCCGGATCGGCGCCGACCTCGGCGCCTCCCTGGCGTCCCTGCAATGGACTCTGAACGCCTATCTGCTCACCCTGGCGGGCCTGATCCTGCTCGGCGGCGCGCTCGGCGACCGGTACGGGCGGCGCAAGGTCTTCCTGATCGGCGTGGTCTGGTTCGCCATCGCCTCCGCGGCCTGCGCCGCGGCGCCGAACATCCACGTGCTGATCGCCGCCCGCGCCGTCCAGGGCATCGGCGGGGCGCTGCTCACCCCCGGCTCGCTCGCCATGCTCCAGGCCGTCTTCCACCCCGACGACCGCTCGGCCGCGGTCGGGCTCTGGTCCGGCCTCGGCGGGGTGTCCGCCGCGATCGGCCCCTTCCTCGGCGGCTGGCTGGTGGACGGCCCCGGCTGGCGCTGGATCTTCCTGTTGAACCTGCCGCTCGCCGCCGCCGTGATCGCGGTGACCACCCGGTCGGTGCCGGAGACCCGGGACGAGGCCGCCACCGGCCGCTTCGACGTGCTCGGCGCCGTGCTCGCCGCCCTCGCGCTCGGCGCGATCACCTACGCGCTGACCGCGGCGGGCGAGGGCCTGTCCCCGGCGGTCTGGGTCAGCGGGGTGATCGGGGTGGTGCTCGGCGTCGCCTTCGTGGCCGTCGAGCGCCGGGCGCCCGAACCGATGCTGCCGCTCGGGCTGTTCTCCTCCCGGCTGTTCACCGCGGTGAACCTGGTCACCCTGTGCGTGTACGCGGCGTTCAGCGGCGTCTTCTTCCTGCTGGTGGTGCAGCTCCAGATCGTGTCCGGGTTCTCGCCGCTGGTCTCGGGCTTCGCCCTGGTGCCGATCACCGTGCTGATGCTGGCGCTGTCCGCGCGCGCCGGGCGCCTCGGCAAACGGATCGGCCCGCGCGTCCCGCTGACCGTCGGCCCCCTGCTGTGCGCCGCCGGGGTGCTGCTGATGCTGCGCATCGGCCCCGACTCCTCGTACTGGGTGGACGTGCTGCCCGCCGTCACGGTGATGGGCTGCGGGATGACGCTGCTGGTCGCGCCGCTGACGGCGACCGTGCTGGCCGCCGTCGAGGTCCGGCACGCCGGCATCGCCAGCGGGGTCAACAACGCCGCCGCCCGCGCGGCCGGCCTGCTCGCGGTGGCCGCCCTGCCGGCGCTGGCCGGGCTGAGCGGCGACGCCTACCGGGTGCCCGCCGCGGTCGACTCCGCCTTCCACACCGCGATGCTGATCTGCGCGGGCCTCCTGGTGGCCGGCGGGCTGATCGCCTCCGCGACCGTACGGGGCAATGTGCTCGCCCCCGAGGAGCAGCCGGTGGCCGAGCCGAACTGCGACTGGCCGTGCGGACCGACCGCCCCGCCGCTCGACCCCGGCCACGTCCCCACGACGCGCGAGGGCCCCGCCACCGGTCCGGCGGCAGGGCCCTCGACTCTGAACTGACCGAGCGTCAGAGGATGTCGGCCGGCGCGTACTTGGCGGCCTCCGGGTAGGCGGCCGCGACGGCCTCCACCTGGCGGACGACCTCGGCGACCTGGGCACCGGCCGCGCCGGTGAAGGACAGCCGGTCGGCCAGCAGCGCGTCCAGCGCGGCCCGGTCCAGCGGGATCCGCTCGTCGGCGGCCAGCCGGTCCAGCAGCTCGTTCTCCCGGGCGCCCGCACGCATCGCCAGCGCGGAGGCGACGGCGTGCTCCTTGATGACCTCGTGCCCGGTCTCCCGGCCGACGCCCGCGCGCACCGCGCCCATCAGCACCTTCGTGGTGGCGAGGAACGGCAGGTAGCGGTCCAGCTCGGCCTCGATCACGGCGGGGAAGGCGCCGAACTCGTCGAGGACGGTCAGGAAGGTCTCCAGCAGGCCGTCGAAGGCGAAGAACGCGTCCGGCAGCGCGACCCGGCGCACCACCGAGCAGGAGACGTCGCCCTCGTTCCACTGGTCGCCGGCCAGCTCGCCGGTCATCGAGGCGTAGCCGCGCAGGATGACGGCCAGGCCGTTGACGCGCTCGCAGGAGCGGGTGTTCATCTTGTGGGGCATCGCGGAGGAGCCGACCTGGCCCTCCTTGAAGCCCTCCGTGACCAGCTCGTGGCCGGCCATCAGGCGGATGGTCTTGGCCAGGCTGGACGGCGCGGCGGCCAGCTGGACGAGGGCGGTGAGCACCTCGAAGTCCAGCGAGCGCGGGTAGACCTGGCCGACGCTGGTCAGCACGTTCTCGAAGCCGAGGTGCCCGGCGACCCGGCGCTCCAGCTCGGCCAGCTTGTCGGTGTCGCCGCCGAGCAGGTCCAGCATGTCCTGGGCGGTGCCGACCGGGCCCTTGATCCCGCGCAGCGGGTAGCGGGCGATCAGCTCCTCCAGGCGGCGGAAGGCGACCAGCAGCTCGTCGGTGATCGATGCGAACCGCTTGCCCAGGGTGGTGGCCTGCGCGGCCACGTTGTGCGAGCGGCCGGCCATGACCAGCTCGGAGTGCTGGGCGGACAGCTTGGCCAGACGCACCAGGACGGCCACCGTGCGGTCGCGCACGTGCTCCAGGGACTGGCGGATCTGGAGCTGCTCGACGTTCTCGGTCAGGTCCCGGGAGGTCATTCCCTTGTGGATCTGCTCGTGCCCGGCGAGGTCGCTGAACTCCTCGATCCGGGCCTTGACGTCGTGGCGGGTGACCCGCTCACGGGCGGCGATCGAGCCGAGGTCGACCTGGTCGATCACCCGCTCGTAGTCGGCGACGGCGGTGGCCGGCACCTCGACGCCGAGGTCCTGCTGGGCCTTCAGGACGGCGAGCCACAGGTGGCGCTCGAGGACCACCTTGTGCTCGGGGGACCACAGCTGGGCCAGGGTCGCCGAGGCGTACCGGGAGGCCAGGACATTGGGGATCTGGGGCTTCGCGCTCACGCTTCGCAAGAGTAACAGCCGAGGTCACGCCGAACGTCGGCGGCCGGGGTAGGCTGGGTCAATTGAGCGCCTTTCAGATGGCGCACCGCAACCTTCTCACCGCAAGGATACCACACCGATGAGCGAACATCCAGCGGCCGCGGGAAACCCCGGCGACGCCCTCGCCGCGGCCCTGCGCACCGAGCAGGCCCGCCTCACCCGGCTCTACTCCCGGCTCGACACGGTGCGCGAACGGGCCCGCCGCATCGCCGACGGCGCCCACGACGGAGCCACCCCCGGCGGCACCCACCAGGCCCGGCTGGAACGCGAGGTGCGCGCCCGCGAGGCCGCCCGCCACGCGGCCCGGCTGGACGCGGTCGAACGCGGCCTGTGCTTCGGCCGCCTCGACGAGCGCGACGGCACCGTCCACTACATCGGCCGCACCGGCCTGACCGACGACGCGTACGAACCGCTGCTGCTCGACTGGCGCACCCCGGCCGCCCGCCCCTTCTACACCGCGACCCCCGCCCGTCCGGGCCCGGTCGTGCGCCGCCGCCACCTGCACACCCGGGGCCGCACCCTCACCGGTCTGGACGACGAGGCGCTCGACCTCGCCGGGCTGGACGAGTCCGGCCGGCGCGGCCTGGTCGGCGAGGCCGCACTGCTCGCCGCCCTCGGCCGCGAGCGCACCGGCCGGATGGGCACCGCCGTCGCCACCATCCAGGCCGAGCAGGACCGGGTGATCCGCTCCCCGCTGCCCGGCGCCCTGGTGGTCCAGGGCGGCCCCGGTACCGGCAAGACGCTGGCCGCCCTGCACCGCGCCGCCTACCTGCTGTTCACCCACCGCGCCGCACTGGAGCGCCGGGGCGTGCTGGTGATCGGCCCCAACCCCGGCTTCCTGCGGTACATCGACCAAGTGCTGCCCGCCCTCGGCGAGACCGAGGTGGTGCTGCGCACCGTCGGCGAGCTCCTCCCCGGCGTCACCGCCACCCGCACCGACACGCCCGCCACCGCCCTGGCCAAGGGCGGCCCCTGGATGGCCGGGGTGCTCCGCCGCGCCCTGGCCGCCCACCAGACGGCCCCCGACGACGGCCTGGACCTCGGCGACGGGCTGCGGGTCTCCGCCCGGGCCTGCGCCGAGGCCCGGGACGCCGCCCGCGGCCTGCGGCTGCCGCACAACCGGGCCCGCCGCTTCTACCTGAGCACCCTGCTCGACGCCCTCGCCATCGCCCAGGCACTCACCCTCGGCCGCCCGTACGACGACGAGGAGGCCCACTACGCCCCGCGCGAGCTGTGGGAACGGCCGGACGTCCGCGCCGCGCTCGACCCGCTCTGGCCCCGGCTCACCGCCCGGCAACTGATCGAACGACTGCTCACCGACCGGGAGTTGCTCACCGACACGGCCCCCGACCAGGCATCCGCCCTGCTCCGCCCGCCCGGCTCGGGCTGGACGGTCGAGGACGTCCCACTGCTCGACGAGGCCGCCGAACTCCTCGGCACGACAGGGGAATCCACCCCGACCGACGACGACCCGGACGAACTCGCCTTCGCCCAGGGCGTGCTGACCATCACCGGGCAGACCGACGACGCCCTGCTGGACTCCGCCGCCCTCGCCGAGCGCTTCCGTGACAACGGCCCGTACCGCTCCACCGCCGAACGCGCCGCCGCCGACCGCACCTGGGCGTACGGCCACGTCGTCGTGGACGAGGCCCAGGAGCTGTCCGCGATGGCCTGGCGCGCCGTCCTGCGGCGCGTCCCGACCAGCTCGCTCACCATCGTGGGAGACCTCGCCCAGACCGGATCGCCCGCCGGCGCCCGCAGTTGGGCCGACATGCTCGACCCGCACCTGCCCGGCCGCTGGCGCGAGGAACGGCTGACCGTCAACTACCGTACGCCGGAGCCCGTCATGGCCCTCGCCACCGCCGTGCTGCGCACCGCCCTGCCCGACCACCGGCCGCCCGGGTCCATCCGCCCGGGCACCGAGCGGCCCCGCGCCGTCCCCGTCCCGGACGGCGACTTCGCCGCGGCGCTCACCCGGCTGCCCGGCGGCCCGGGCACCCTGGGCGTGATCGCCCCGGCCACCCTGGCGGCCGCGCTGGACGCGCTCACCGTCGCGGACGCCAAGGGGCTGGAGTTCGACGCGGTGGTCGTCGTCGAGCCGGCCGGACTCGCCCCGCGCGACCTCTACGTCGCCCTGACCCGGACCACCCGCTCACTCACCCTGCTCCACCACCGGCCGCTGCCACCGGAACTCGCCGGGCTGCTCTGACCGGGACGGCGCGCGGGCGGCGCGGGCGGCGCGTTCTCTTCTGCGCGCGCTACTGCGCGCCGCCCGTACGGCCGGCCAGCACCGGCAGCACCTGGGCGCAGATGGAGTGCAGCGCGATCCGCTGCTCGTCGTCCATCGCCTCGAAGGCCTGGTGGGTCCGGGCCATCTCGCCGCGGATGCGGTTGAGGATCTCCCGGCCCTCGGCCGTGATCACCACGATCTTCACCCGGCGGTCCCCGGCCGCCGCCTCCCGGTTGGCCAGACCCAGCGACTCCAGCCGGTCCACGATCCCGGTGACGTTCGACGCGTCGCAGCCCAGCCGGCCGGCCAGCGCCCGCATCGGCACCGGCTCCTGCACCGCGCCCAGCGCCTTGGCCTGCGAGGAGGAGAGCCCGTGCCGGGCCGCGGCCGCCGCGAAGTCCTGGAAGTACGCGGCACCGACGGCGGCCAACGCCTCCATCAACTCGGCGTTGGTCGGTACGGTCGTCGTCGCTGTCGAACCCATGGGGCCAGCGTACGGCCAGGTGCTTCAGTATCTCAAGCTTTGACCAGGGCAACCGTCGACGAACCGCCCCGGCCCCCAGGTGTCAGAGCACCAGTTGGTCGAACAACCGCCGCAGCTCCGCCTCCGGATCCGCGGTCAGCCCGGTGTGCACGGACCCCGGCTGGACGATCGCACTGCGCGGCGCGGTCAGCCAGCGGAACCGCTGCCCGGGGCTGTCCCCCGCCGCCGGACCGGCCTGCGGCCCGCCGTGGCAGACCGCCTCGATCCCGTGCAGCGCCCGCCGCACGCCCTGGACGTCCGCCACCGGGTCCAGCGCCAGCAGCCGGGCCTGGTCCAGATGGGTACGGGCCGCCAGGTGCGAGCTCTGCCGGCAGTACAGCAGCACCCCGACGTTGACGCACTCGCCGCGCTCGACCCTCGGCACCGCGCGGATCACGGCGTACTCGTAGTCGTGCAGTTCGACGGTGGCCGGCAGCGCGGACAGCGCGGGCTCGGTCATGCGGGCACCTCCGGCAGCCAGTCGCGCGGACCGGCCAGTCGCTCGGTCAGCTGGGCACGGTACGCGGCGCGCACCTCGTCGGGCGCGTCGAAGCCGAACTCGTCCACCAGCCAGACCTCGGGGATCTGCGCCACCGCGCCCTCGATCGCCGCCTCGGCGAGCGGCGCGAGCGCCTTGTCGGCCGCCGCCAGGTCCGGCCGGGCCCGCAGCAGCGCGTGGTCGGAGGCGTCGTACGGACGGCGGACCCAGGACGCGGCGCCCGGCCAGTTGTGGTGGAAGATCAGGCTCGCGCCGTGGTCGATCAGCCGCAGCCCACCGGTGGCCACCAGCAGGTTGGGGTTGCGCCAGGAGCGGTCGACGTTGCCGATCAGCGCGTCGAACCAGAGCACCTGCCCGGCGAGCTCCGGCTCCACCTCGAAGCAGAGCGGGTCGAAGTTGAGCGCGCCGCTGACGAAGGCCATCCCGAGGTTGGTCCCGCCGCTGGCCCGCATCTGGTCCTGGACCTGGTGGTCCGGCTCGCTGCGCGCGAGCACCGGATCCAGGTCGATCGTCACCAGCTCCGGCACCGGCAGCCCGAGCCGCCGGCCGAGTTCCCCGGCCAGCACCTCCGCGACCAACGCCTTGCGGCCCTGCGCCGCACCGACCCATTTCAGCGCGTACAGCCGCCGATCGTCGGCCTCGACCAGGCCCGGCATCGAGCCGCCTTCTCGCAGTGGCGTCACGTACCGGATCGCCGTCACCTCGGGTAGCACGGCCGACAGCCTATCGGTGTCACCGCCCCACCCGCTCCGACCCCACCGCCGCGCCGCCACTCTCCCCCCACCCGCCCCGCTGCTCCCCCACCGCCGCACCACCGCTCTC
>NZ_JBIVVI010000210.1:0-9624 GCF_044757675.1 Kitasatospora sp. NPDC091257 | reverse complement strand
GGGACGGGGGTTAGCCCCATGGCCGATGACTTTCGCACCGGGATAGCGTCGTCGGGTCCGCCCCGCGACGGGGCCCGTTCAGGAACGCCCTCCAGATCTGGGGAATGACATGCGCCAGCAGTCCGGCCGTCTCGCGTCCTTCGTCGTCCTCGCGGCCGCCGTGGGCGGTCTCAGTGCCTGCGGGTTGGCTCCCGACAACACCTTCGACGACGACGCCGCGGTGAGCGGGACGATCACCGCGGTGAAGCTCGACACCACCTCCGGCGGCGTGACCCTGCGCGGCAAGGACGGCCTCGACAAGGTCTCCGTGCACCGGTCGGTCAGCTACAAGAACGACAAGCCGGGCGCGACCAGTCGGGTCGAGAACGGCGTGCTGGTGCTCGGCGGCTGCGGCCAGTACTGCTCGGTCACCTACACCGTCGACGTCCCCGCGGGGCTGCCGGTCAGCGGCCGGACCTCCACCGGCGCGGTCAGCCTCTCCCGGGTGGGCGCCGTGCAGGTCTCCACCCACTCCGGGGCGGTCGACCTGGACGGGGTGAACGGCAGCACCGAGGTGACGACCACCAACGGCGCCATCACCGGGCGCGGACTGAACGGCGACCGCATCCAGGCCGAGACCCACAACGGCGCGATCGACATCACCTCGACCAGGCCGCAGGACGTCTCCGCGTCGACCTCCAACGGCGCCATCACCCTGCTCGTGCCGGCCGCCACGTACAAGGTGTCCGCGAAGAGCGACAACGGCCACCAGGACATCGGGGTCTCCGACGACCCGTCCGGCCGGTACCGGCTCACCCTGAGCACCGGCAACGGGCGCATCACGGTCAAGCAGGCCTGACGATCCCCGCGGCGTGCTGCCGCCCGCGCCACCGCCCACTGACGACCCGCCCCGCACCCGCACCGCACCCGTGCCCGGCACCGTCACCCGGCGGTGCCGGGCACGGGCCTGCGCAGGGGCCGGCCGCGGGCCGTGTCGCGGCCCTGACCTGGCAGGAGCGCCGGATCGCGGACCTCGCCGCGGGCGGTCTGACCAACAAGGAGATCGGCCTGCGGACGCGGCTGTCCCCGCGCACCGTCGGCTCCCACCTCTACCGGGCGTTCCCCAAGCTCGGGATCACCTCCCGCGCCACCCTGCGCGACGCCCTCGGCCGGATGCCCGCCGCCCCGGACGCGTGACCCCGCCGTACGGCGGCGGCGCCGGGCCCACCCGCTTGAATCGCCACGGGGCGAAAGCGGCCACGGCGAAGGGCAGTTGCCGGTCGACACCCGTCGGGGAGCACACCCGTCCGGCCATCCGGCCGGCCGGCGGCTCCTGCTACAGTGGCCGTGACCTGTAGTCGTGTGATCGAGGAGTGGCAGACGTGGCGGGTGACGACGACATCTCCGGGTGAGACCCGGATCTGACGGCCACCGGCCGGTGCTTCAGGAGCGCCGCCGAGGTGGTCGGCTTCGTCGTACCCCTCTTCCGCACGTCTGCCCAGGGCAGAGGTCCGTCTTCCTGCCCTCATTCCCTTCGAGGTCATCCCCATGTCCGACGCTGCCGTCGTCTGCTCCAACGTCTCCTTCGCCTGGCCCGACGACACCCCGGTCTTCCACGACCTGTCCTTCACCGTGCCCGCCGGCCGGACCGGCCTGGTCGCCCCCAACGGCTCCGGCAAGAGCACCCTGCTCAAACTGATCGCCGGCGAACTCAAGCCCGCCACCGGCTCGGTGACGGTCACCGGACGGCTCGGGCACCTCCGCCAGAGCCTGCCCCTGACCTCCGGCCTCACCGTCGCCGAGGTGCTCGACATCGCCCGGATCATCCGGGCCATCGACGCCGTGGAATCCGGGGACGTCGACGAGCGGCACTTCACCACCATCGGCGACGACTGGGACATCGAGGAGCGCACCCGCGCCCAGCTCGACCGTCTCGGCCTGGCCGACCTCACCCTGGACCGCAGCCTGAGCACGCTCAGCGGCGGCCAGATCGTCTCCCTCGGCCTCGCCGCCCAACTGCTCAAGCGCCCCGACGTGCTGCTGCTCGACGAACCGACCAACAACCTCGACGCGCACGCCCGGCACAAGCTCTACGACGTGCTGGAGGATTTCAACGGCTGCCTGCTGCTGGTCAGCCACGACCGCGCGCTGCTCGACCGGATGCAGCACATCGCCGAACTCGGCAACGGCGAACTACGCTTCTACGGCGGGAACTTCACCGCGTACGAGGAGGCCGTCCGGGCCGAGCAGGAGGTCGCCGAGAAGAACGTCCGCAACGCCGAACAGGAGCTGAAGCGGGAGAAGCGGGAGATGCAGCAGGCCCGCGAACGCGCCGAGCGCCGCCAGAGCAACGCCGCCCGCAACCTCAAGAACGCCGGCCTGCCCCGCATCTTCGCCGGGAACATGAAGCGCGGCGCCCAGGAGTCCGCGGGCCGGGCCGGCCAGATGCACGCGGCCCGGGTCGGCGAGGCCAAGGCCCGGCTCGACGAGGCCGGGCGCGCCCTGCGCGAGGAGCAGCGCCTCTCCCTGGAACTGCCGGACACCCAGGTGCCCGCCGGACGCAACCTCTTCCTCGGCGAGGGCCTGCAGGTCCGCCACGCCGGCCGGCCGGTGTTCGCCGAGGGCGGCGTCGACCTGAGCGTCCGCGGCCCCGAGCGCATCGCGCTGACCGGGCCCAACGGCGCCGGGAAGAGCACCCTGCTGCGCCTGGTCACCGGCGAACTCGCCCCGGACAGCGGGGAGATCAAGCGCAACGACGGGCGGATCGCCTACCTCTCGCAGCGCCTGGACCTGCTGGACCTCGACCGCTCCGTGGCGGAGAACTTCGCCGCGTTCGCCCCCGAGCGGCCCGAGACGGAGCGGATGAACCTGCTCGCCCGCTTCCTCTTCCGCGGGGCCCGGGCCCACCTGCCGGTCGGGGTGCTCTCCGGCGGCGAGCGGCTGCGCGCCACCCTGGCCTGCGTGCTGTGCGCGGAGCCGGCCCCGCACCTGCTGCTGCTCGACGAGCCGACCAACAACCTCGACCTGGTCAGCGCCGGCCAGCTGGAGAGCGCCCTGAACTGCTACCAGGGCGCCTTCCTGGTGGTCAGTCACGACGAGCGCCTCCTCGCCGAGATCGGGGTGAACCGCTGGCTCCGGCTGGCCGACGGCACGCTGAAGGAGACCGGGGCGCCCGCGGTGTGATCCGCCGACGTGCGACGCGGCCCGCCGAGGCACCGTGCCCGGCGGGCCCACCACCCCTCACCTCGGAAGGTTCCCCGTGCTCCAGCACGCCCTGATCGCCCACGACCTCGTCCGCGACCTCGGCGGCCGGCGCGTCTCGGCGGCACCGGGGAGGGCCCGCGACCGCTGGCGTCGCTCCGGGCGTCCGGCTGCCCGGCCGGCTCGTGCTGGACGCCCCGGAGGTGGCGGCGACCGACCGGCTGCTGGTCACGGGCGGCAACGGGACGGGCAAGTCGACGCTGCTCGCCGTGCTCGCCGGGCCCCTCTCCCCGCGGCTGTGCGACGACCGGAGCCACGCGTCATTGCACCTCGACACAGTCACCTGTCAGCATGGTGACGTGAACCTTGACCATGTCTTCGTCTGCGGGCACCCGGCCCTGGACTTCGCGGCCACGCTCCGTGCACGACGCACGGTCCGGTTCGAGATGTTCGTGACGCCGGAGCGCCTGAACGCCTGGTATCTGGACTGCGGGCTGGTGGACACGATCACGCCCGGTGACGAGCACGACGTCCGCGAGGCGACGACCGTCCGCGAGGCGATCTACCGGCTCGTCACCAACCGGCGACTCGACGAGCCCTTCGACCGCGAGGCGCTCGCCGTGCTCAACGCCGCCGCGCGCAAGCCGCCCGTGACACCGCAGCTCACCATGACCGGGCGGCACAACGAGGCGACCCCCGAGCAGGCGCTGGCGACCGTCGCGCGCCAGGCGGTCGAACTCCTCAGCGGCCCGGACGTCCCCCTGATGAAGGAGTGCGGCAACCCGGAGTGCACCCGGGTCTACATCGACCGCTCCCGGGGCATGCGCCGCCAGTGGTGCGGCATGGAGTCCTGCGGCAACAAGATCAAGGCCGCCGCCTACCGCGCGCGGAAGAAGACGCCGTCCACCGCGGGTGCCCGGTAGTCCCTCCACGACCGCGCGCCTCGGCGGCCGGACCCCGGCACGGGTACCGTGCATCACCGTCCATGCCGAGGGAGTGAACGGTTGCGACCCGCCGGATGCCCGCACCACGGACGCCGGCACGACGAAGGCCGGTGCGAAGGGGGCCTCGCACCGGCCTCTGCTCGGTGACCTGCTCGCGGAACTCCTGGACCGGCACGACGAACCGTGCCCGGCGAAGGAACTGCGGGACGAACTCATGGAGAAGCACCCGAAGCGCGCCCCGACGCCCCAGGTCGTGCGGAACACCCTGGAGTCGCTCGTCGCCAAGGGCCGCGTACGGCGCCACCAGCAGCAGCGTTCCGTCCTGTGCACCCTGGTGGGGCCGGGCCCGGCCGCCCATGGACACGTGCGCACCCGGGAAGCCATCTGCCGGCCCTATCATCACCAGTCAAGCCGGTGACGCACTCCGATGGTCTTCGTACCGCCGCCGAACCGCCTGCGGGAGGACGGCCCCGACCGACGCCGGGCCCGAGCGACGGCGACCCCGGGGCAGATACCACATAGCAGGCGGAAAGCCGGAGAACATGCCGAAGCCGAACCGCCCCGAGGCCGGTACGTGCTATGGCCGACCGGCCGCACACATGCCATGCTCTCCGAGGCGACGGATGGGGACCGACCGGCGGGGGTACCGTGGAGTTCCATGTGCTCGGAGCAGTCGAACTGTCCGTCCACGGAAGGCCCGTGGCGCTCGGGACCAACAAGCTGCGCTGTCTCGCCGCGGCACTCGCACTCGACGTCGGCCGGCCGGTACCGCTGGACACCCTGATCACCCGGCTCTGGGGCGACGAGCCCCCGGCCAAGGCCCGGGAGGCCGTGCACTCCTACGTCTCCCGGCTGCGCTCCGCGCTCCGGAAGGCACAGCACGCCGACGACGGCGCGCCGCCCGCGGTGATCAACCGCAAGTCGCACGCCTACGCCCTGGACACCGATCCGAACCAGGTCGACTGGCCCCGGTACGTCCGGCTCGGGCGACGCGCCCGATCGCTCGCCGACGCGGGCAACGACCGCCAGGCGCTCGAACTCCTCCGGCGCGCCGACGACACCTGGCGGGGCGAGCCCCTCGCCGGCCTGCCCGGCCAATGGGCCCGGGCCACCAGAAGCACCATGCGCGACCAGTGGCTCGCCACCATGCTGACCCGCTGCGAAGTCGAGCTCAGACTCGGACACTTCGCCGAACTCGTCCCCGAACTGGCCGCGTTGGCGGAACAGCGACCGACCGACGAGCGGGTGGCGGGCCACCTGATCACCGCGCTCTACGGCTGCGACAGGTTCGCCGAGGCGCTGGACGTGTTCCGGCGGACCCGGCGGGAACTGCTGGAGTACCTCGGCGCCGAACCCGGCGAACAGCTCAGGGCACTTCAGCAACGCATCCTTCGCCGCGCCCCGATCGGCGAGATCCTGACCCGCCCGGGACGGCCCGTCGCTCCGCCCATCGCCGCCGAGCACGGCCCCGCGCGCAGCAACTACCTCCCCGTGCGGCACCGGATGGTGGGCCGCGACGCGGAACTCCGGCACTTGTTGTCGGCGCCCACGAGCGGCTCGCCGGACGGCGCGGGCGGCTGCATCCGCGCGGTCTCCGGCATGGCCGGCACCGGGAAGACCAGCCTCGTCGTCACCGCCGCGCACCTCCTCCGGGACCGCTTCCCGGACGGCCGGTACTACGTCGACCTCCGCGCCAACGGGGGCGCTCAACAGCCGCTGGACACCGAGGCGGTGGCGACGTTGCTGCTCAGACAGTTCGGGGTCCCGGCCGCCTCGATCCCCACCGACCGGGACGAGCTGGCGTCCCGGTGCCGCGGCCTGCTCGCCGAGCGCCGGGCCGTGGTCGTACTCGACGACGCCCGGGGGCCCGGACAGGTCCGCCCCCTGCTCCCGGGCAATCCCGCCTCCTGCATCCTCGTCACGAGCCGTCACCGGCTCGCCGAACTCCCCTGCAGTCCGCTCTACCTCGACCCCATGTCGCCCGCGGACGCGGCCGGACTCTTCACCGCACTGGTCGGAAAGGAACGGGCCGGCGACCCCGCGGGGGTCGACGCGCTCGTCGAGCGGTGCGGCCGGCTCCCGCTCGCCCTCGACCTGGCGGCGAGCCGGTTCAAGGCCCACCCCACGTGGTCCCTGGACCACTTCGTCCGGCGGCTGTCCCGCAGCGGCGGCCGGCTGAACGAGCTCCGCCACGGGCTCGAAAGCGTGGCCCTGGCGTTCGACGTGTCGTACCGCTCGCTCTCCCGCACCCAGCAGGAGGCGTTCCGCCGCCTCGGCCTGCACCCCGGTCCCGACTTCGGCCCCGACACCGCCGCCGCCCTGGTCGGACGGCCGCTGCGGGAGACCGACCGGATCCTGGAGAGCCTGCACGACCTGCACATGCTCCAGGAGAATTCGCCGGAGCGGTACGTACTGCACGATCTCCTGCGCGAGTTCGCCGTCGATCTCGTCACGGCCGAGGAACGGCAGCAGGCGGTTCGACGGCTCATCGGATTCGCGCTGCGGGCGGCCGATCGAGCCGACCGCACGCTCAATCCCCGGCGATTCCGGCGGACCGTCCCCGAGCTGCCGCAACTCGCCCCCGTGGACGCGCTGGTGGACGGGCTCGACTGGCCCGACGACAAGGCCGTCAGGGCCTGGCTGGGGGTGGAACTCCCAGGCCTGGTCTCCGTGGAGGCCCACGCCCGGGCCACCGGCATGACCGAGGAGGCGGCCTGGCTCGCCCACGCCCTCGCCGACCACCTCGAAACCGAGGGGCTGTGGCGCGAGGCCGACGAGATGCACCGGGCCTCGGCACACCACTGGCACGGCCGCGGCGAGGACCTGGCCGAGGGCCACGCCCTCCTGGCCCTGGCCTCGATCCGGATCCGCACCGCCCGGTACGCCCTCGCCCAGCGGGCCTCGGAGCGCGCCCTCGCCATAGCGCGAGCGGCAGGCAGCGCCGAGTGCACCGCGGCGGCGCTGGAGAGACTCGCCCAGATCCGGTGGAGCCAGAGCGATCTTTCGGCTTCGCTGGCGACGCAGCGCGAGGTCGTCGAGATTCACCGGCAATCGGGGGACGAGTGGAACACGGCCCGCTGCCTGAACAATCTCGGCACCATCCTCCTGCACCTCGGCGACAGCCAGGCAGCGCTCGACGCCTTCTCCGAGGCCCTCCCCCTCGCCAAGACCCTCGGTGCCGCACGACTCGGTCTGCAGCTTCTCGGCAATCTCGGCGGAATACACCTCAGCAGTCAAAACCCGACTGCCGCGCGCGACGCATTCGAGCAAATCCTGGCAACCGGGGAAAACATCCTGCCGCCGAACGATCTCGCCGCCATCCGCGTGAACCTCGCGGCGTCCCTGCGACTCCCCGCCGAAGCCGACCGAGCCGCAGAACTCTACCGGGCCGCGCTCCGAACCTTCCGCCAGACGGGAAACCGACGGGCCGAGGCCGACGCCATGAACGGACTGGGCGCCGTGCATCTGGAGACAGGGCAGTACGACGCCGCCCTCGACCAGAACTCGCGCGCACTCGAACTCGCCCGATCGATCGGCGCCCAGCGCGAGGAGGCCGGGGCGCTGCGCGGGTCGGGCCGAGCCGAGCACGCACTCGACCGGACGTCCGAGGCGCTCGACCATCTCCGCCAGGCCGTCGCTCTCGCCCGGCAGATCGAGGCACCGGAGGAGGAGGCCCACGCTTGCGAGGCATTGGCCGAATTGCAGCTGCGAACCGGTCGGACGGACGCGGCCCGCACGACAATCCGACGCGCCATTGAACTTTCCGAGTCGACGCGCACTCCAGAATCGAAAACAATGCGCAATCTCCGCAGGCAATTGGATCAAACAAGCGAATAGAACTCGCCCGGCCGGCCATGGCAGACCTAGGACTCGATTTGATGGGCCGGGCAGCTCTGGTGTATCAATTCCGGTGTTATGTTCAGACGAACACCTGGAAGAATGCTCATGCGTAAAATTTTCTCGTGTGCGGCAGCCATTCTGACCATAGGTCTGGCCGTCCTGTCCGTTCCCGTACTCGCCACTTCGCACCAGCCGGCGGCGACCGCCAAGGCCTGGCTTCCGATCTGGGCATTCCGCGCGGCGGTCGATACCCCCGCCGCCGGGACCGAACCCACGGCCGGCACGGCCGCCTGAAGCACCCCGGCGCAGGAATCGGGCCGGCATCCCCCTCACCGGCTGGCACCGGCTCGGCGGCGATCCGCACGCCCCGTAAAGTTAGCTGAGGCACACCTAAGTCACCCAGGCCGTACCCCTTCTCGCCGCACCGGCGCGGGCGGCCTCGTCTCCGACCGGTGTCGGCGTCGGGGTGTGCCGGGCGAACGCTTCGGGACAGGGAGAGAGATGCCGAGGGACGGTCAGGAGGCCAGGCGTCCGCACGGGGAACTGGTCGCGGACGTGATGGCGGTGCTGTGGGCGGCCGGTGAGCCGATGACCTCGCAGCAGGTCAAGGCGGCGCTGCACCAGGACCTCGCCCGGACGACCGTGGCGACGATCCTCACCCGCCTGCACGAGAAGGGGACCCTGGAGCGCACGCGGCCAGGGCGTTCCTTCGCCTACGCGCCGGTCGCGGACGCCGCCGGGCTGGCGGCCGGGCGGATGCGCCAGGAGCTGGAGAAGGAGCCGCAGCGGGACCTCGTCCTGAAGCGGTTCGTGTCCTCGCTGTCCACGGACGACGGGGACGTCCTGCGGCGCCTGCTGATCGAGGCGGAGGCCGCACCGGCTCCGGCCGGGGGCGAGGCCGTGCTGGAGGGCGGGGCGTGACGCTGTTCCTGGTGGTCGTCGCCCTCACCGTCGTCCTTCCGTGGGGAGCGGCGCCCGCGGCCCGTCGGCTGGCCGGGCTGCTCCCGCCGCGCGAGGCCTCGCTGACCCTCGCGGGGGCGGCCGTGCTGCTCGCGGGCGGCACGGTCGCGGCGCTGACGGGGCTCTTCCACGTGCCGTTCCTGGCGGGGCTGGAGCACCTGCGGTTCGCCCGGGTGACGGCGGACTGGCCGGCGGTGGTGCCGGTGTCCGGTGCCGCCGGGGTCCTGCTCGCCGTGCAGGCGGTGCGGCTGGTGCCGGCCGCTCGCCGGCAGCGTGCGCTGCTGGCCCGCGCGTGGGCGCTGACCGGCGAGGGGACGGCCGAGGGCGACGTGCTCGTCGTCCCGGGTGAGGAGGCGGAGGCCTTCGCCCTGCCGCGTTTCCGTGGCCGCGCCGCCCGCGTCGTCGTGTCGGAGGGCATGCTCAGGGCGCTCGGGCCGTCGGAGCGCACGGTGCTGTTCGCCCATGAACGGGCTCATCTCCGGGGGCGGCACCATGTGCTCTCGGCCGTCGTCGACCTGGCCTCGGCCGTGCATCCGGCGCTCGCGCGCCTGGGGCCCGCGCTGGAGTTCCACCTGGAGCGGTGGGCGGACGAGGCCGCCGCGACGGCGGTGGGGGACCGGAGGGTCGCCGCGACCGCCATCGCCCGCGCCGCGCTGGCCGGCTCGGCCGGGACGGGGGTGCGCGGCAGCCGGCTCCTGTC
>NZ_JBIVVI010000209.1:0-9633 GCF_044757675.1 Kitasatospora sp. NPDC091257 | reverse complement strand
CCGCCCCGACCCCGACCGGGACGCCCACCACCGCGCCCGTCACCGACCCCTCCCCCGCGCCGACCACCGCGGTCGTCCCGGCCGGCCTCAGCGACAAGGACTCCGCGAGCCCCGCCCGGGAGACCGGCACGGGCATCGGCGGCACCGGCACCGGCGGCACCGGGAGCGTCCGGACCTCCGACGGCCCGCTGGCCGCCACCGGCAGCTCCGCCGCCCTGCCGCTGGCCGCGACGAGCGCCGCCGCCGTGGTGCTCGGCGCCGCCGGTCTGGTCACCGCCCGCCGGCTCCGGGCCCGCCGCAACGGCTGACCCGAGCGGTCCGTTCCCCGGGGGAGGCCGCCGTCACGGCCTCCCCCGCGGGAATCCCGGCGCGGAGCACCGTGTGTGGCTGGCTACCCTTGTGGGGTGAGCGATCAGAGCCTTGTTCCCGCGACCGACGACCTTCCCGAGCAGATGCGCGTCCGGCGCGAGAAGCTGGACCGGCTCCGGGCGGCCGGCGTCGACCCGTACCCGGTCGGATTCCCCCGCACCACCACCATCGCGGACCTGCGTGCCAAGCACCCTGACCTGGAGCCGGACACCGCGACCGGCGAACGGGCCGGTGTCACCGGCCGCGTGATCCTCTCCCGCACCGGCGGCAAGCTCTGCTTCGCCACCCTGCGGGACGGCACCGGCGACCTCCAGGTGATGTTCTCGCTGGACAAGCTGGGCGCCGAGCGGCTGGCGGCCTGGAAGACCGACATCGACCTCGGCGACCAGGTCGGCGTCGAGGGCGAGGTGATCACCTCCAAGCGCGGCGAGCTGTCCGTGATGGTGGACCGCTGGGAGCTCACCGCCAAGTGCCTGCGCCCGCTGCCGGACAAGCACAAGGGCCTGACCGACCCGGAGGCCCGGGTCCGCCAGCGCTACGTGGACCTGATCGTCAACCCCGAGGCCCGCGAGATCCTGCACCTGCGCAGCAAGGTCGTCCGCTCGATCCGCCGCACCTACGAGGACCGCGGCTACATCGAGGTCGAGACCCCGATGCTGCAGCCGGTGCACGGCGGCGCCAACGCCCGTCCGTTCAAGACGCACATCAACGCGTACGACATCGACCTCTACATGCGCATCGCCCCCGAGCTGTACCTCAAGCGGCTGGTGGTCGGCGGCGCCGAGAAGGTCTTCGAGATCAACCGCAACTTCCGCAACGAGGGCGCGGACTCCACCCACAACCCGGAGTTCACCTCGCTGGAGTCGTACGAGGCGTACGGCGACTACGACACCCAGGCCGAGCTGATCCGCGAGACGATCGTCAACGCGGCCCGGGACGCACTGGGCACCACGGTCATCAAGGGCGTGGACGCGCACGGCGTCGAGCACGAGATCGACCTGGCCGAGCCGTGGGAGGAGGTCGCGGTCTACCCGGGCATCTCCGCCCACCTGGGCGTGGAGGTCACCCCGGAGACCGGCGTCGAGGAGCTGCGCAAGCTGGCCGCCGAGCACGGCATCCCGTTCGAGAAGGACTGGGGCCACGGCCAGATCGTGCTGGAGATGGTCGAGCGCCTGCTGGAGGAGAACGCCGTCCGGCCGACCTTCATCAAGGACTACCCGACCGAGGTCTCCCCGCTGACCCGCCAGCACCGCTCGCAGCCCGGCGTGGCCGAGAAGTGGGACCTGGTGATCTTCGGGACCGAGATCGGCACCGCCTACTCCGAGCTGGTCGACCCGGTCGAGCAGCGCGCCCGCCTGACCGCCCAGTCGCTGCTGGCGGCCGGCGGCGACGTCGAGGCGATGCAGGTGGACGAGGACTTCCTGCGCGCCCTGGAGTACGCGATGCCCCCGACCGGTGGCCTCGGCCTCGGCGTGGACCGCCTGATCATGCTGCTGACCGGCAAGAACATCCGGGAGACGGTGCTCTTCCCGCTGGTGAAGCCGGAGCCGAAGGCTTCCGCCGCGACGGCGGAGAAGACCGAGGAGGAGTGACCTGATGGACTACGTCAGCGCGATCGTGCCGCCGCTGGTCATGGCGATCGGCTTCGGATTCCTGGTGCGGGCCATCGTCCGCAGCCAGGGCGGGGCCCAGCGGGCCAAGGAAGACGTCGACTGATCCCGCGCGGGCCGGCAGGCCCCGTGAGGACCGGCGGGCGGAACCCGCGACCGACGCCGTCAGCCGCCCCGAACGACCGGCGCGCCGCCATTCCCGATTCCCGGGGGTGGCGGCGCGCCGGTTTGGCGTACTTCACAAGATTTGCCCCATTCACTCCCTATCCTGGCCGCACTATGGTCCGGCAACTCGGCGAACTTGAGAACGCCATCATGACCCGGGTGTGGCAGTGGAACCGACCGGTCACGGTTCGCGAGGTTCTCCTGGATCTGCGGTCGGAACGCGAAATCGCGTACACCACGGTGATGACCGTCCTGGACAAGCTCCACAGAAAGGGCTGGCTGCGCCGCGAGCGGGTCGGCCGGGCCTATCGATATGAACCGGTCTCCTCGCGTGAGGCGTACACGGCGGCACTGATGAACGACGCCTGGGCCACCAGCGACAATCCGGCGGCGGCCCTGGTGCACTTCTTCGGCCTGATGTCCCCCGAGCAACGCGAAGCGCTCCGGGACGCCTTGCGGGTGGCCGCTCTGTTCCCGCCCGATCCGACCGGGGCGGATTCCGCGGACGACGGACCCGATACCGGTGCGACGGAACCGGGAGCGGCGCGATAACGTCCGGGACCATGGAGGTCACCATCCGCCGGGCGCGGACCACGGACGTGCGGGCAGTGCGCAGGCTCATCGACACCTACTCGCGCGACGGCATTCTGCTGGACAAGCCCACAGTCACACTGTTCGAATCCGTCCAGGAGTTCTGGGTCGCGGAACGCGACGACAACGGCGTGGTGGTGGCCTGCGGCGCGCTGCACGTGATGTGGGAGGACCTCGCCGAGGTCCGCACGCTCGCGGTGGATCCGGTCGTCCGGGGCACCGGGATCGGGCACCTGCTGTTGGAGAAGCTGGTGCAGACGGCACGCTGGCTGGGCGTCCGTCGGATTTTCTGCTTGACGTTCGAGGTCGCGTTCTTCGCGAAACACGGTTTCGTCGAGATCGGCGAGCTCCAGGAAACCGATGATGGTACGACAGACCCGGCGGCGATCGCTACGGATGTCTATGAAGAACTCCTCCGCTCGTACGATGAAGGCGTCGCCGAGTTCCTCGACCTGGAGCGGGTGAAGCCCAACACACTGGGCAACTCGCGCATGCTGCTGCACCTCTGAGCCGCTCCACCCGGGTCAAGGGTTTGTGTTTTCCGGAGAAAGGCGCTTTCCTTTCCTTAGGCAATGGGTCGTTTAGCGGAAAGGGAAGCCCGTGGCACAGAGGGTGCAGGTCATTCTTGAAGACGATCTCGACGGCGGTTCGGCGGACGAGACGGTGACGTTCGCGCTCGACGGCGTTGCCTACGAGATCGACCTGAAGAGCGCCAACGCGGACAAGCTGCGCGGTCTGCTGGCGCCGTACGTGGAGAAGGGCCGCAAGCAGAGCGGCCGGCTCGCCGGTGCCCGTCGTCCGGGCCGCAGCGCCGCGGCGCGGCCGTCCGGCGGCGGTGCCCCGGACACCGCCAAGATCCGCGCGTGGGCCAAGGAGCAGGGCCTGGAGGTCAACGACCGCGGCCGCGTTCCGAGCAACGTCCGCGAGGCCTACGAGAAGGCCAACGCGTCCTGATCCCGGCACCGCAGGCCCGCCGGAGCGGGTGCGGGGCCCCGGCGGCCGGAGGCGGCGCCGCCATCACACGCACGGGGCGCGGAGGAGTCTCCTCCGCGCCCCGCGGCGCGTGCCCGCTGGGCCGCGGTACCGGGGGCCTGCGGGGCGCAGGCTCGGGCACGGGCTCGGGCACGGGCTCGGGCGGCGGAACAATCACGGGCTGTGCAACGCTGTAAGGGCGAAGCGGTAACGAGGACACCCGGGACGGCGTACCCGGCCCCGGCCGCCGTTGAACCGCCGTCACCACGGCCCGACTTCTCGCCAGGCGAACACCGCCACCGCGGAAACTGCGCGAGAACCGCCCCGATACCGGGTATGAATGCAGGTGGACGGGTTCTTCGGCCCGTCCAGGGGCAGTATGTGCGACCGGCCTGACGGTTCCGGCCGCGCCCCGGCGGCGCGTGTTCGCCGATGGCGTAGCGGAATCCGGTGCATCCGGCCCGCCTGCGGGAACACCGTTTCCCAGCATCAGGTTGGGATTGGTGTCGGCTGGTCGCGCAGCATCTCGCTCCTCTACCGGGGAGTGAATCCGTGGGCCGCGCCGCTGAGCGGGACTAGCATGCGGAAGGACAGGGCGGGGACGGACCCCGAACTGCCCGACCGCTCTGAGGAGCGATAAACGATGTTCGAGAGGTTCACCGACCGCGCGCGGCGGGTTGTCGTCCTGGCTCAGGAAGAAGCCCGGATGCTCAACCACAACTACATCGGCACCGAGCACATCCTCCTGGGTCTGATCCACGAGGGCGAGGGCGTCGCCGCCAAGGCCCTGGAGAGCCTCGGGATTTCTCTTGAGGCCGTTCGCCAGCAGGTCGAGGAGATCATCGGCCAGGGCCAGCAGGCCCCGTCCGGTCACATTCCCTTCACCCCCCGGGCGAAGAAGGTGCTGGAGCTGTCGCTCCGCGAGGCCCTTCAGCTCGGCCACAACTACATCGGCACCGAGCACATCCTGCTCGGCCTGATCCGCGAGGGCGAGGGCGTCGCCGCCCAGGTCCTGGTGAAGCTGGGCGCCGACCTCAACCGGGTGCGCCAGCAGGTCATCCAGCTGCTCTCCGGCTACCAGACCGGCGGCGGCAAGGAGTCGGCCACGGCCGGCGGGCCCGCCGAGGGCACCCCGTCGACCTCCCTGGTCCTGGACCAGTTCGGCCGCAACCTCACCCAGGCCGCCCGCGAGGCCAAGCTCGACCCGGTCATCGGGCGCGAGAAGGAGATCGAGCGGGTCATGCAGGTGCTGTCCCGCCGCACCAAGAACAACCCGGTGCTGATCGGTGAGCCCGGCGTCGGCAAGACCGCCGTGGTCGAGGGCCTGGCCCAGGCGATCGTCAAGGGCGAGGTCCCGGAGACGCTCAAGGACAAGCAGCTCTACACGCTGGACCTGGGCGCCCTGGTGGCCGGCTCGCGCTACCGCGGTGACTTCGAGGAGCGCCTGAAGAAGGTGCTCAAGGAGATCCGCACCCGCGGCGACATCATCCTGTTCATCGACGAGCTGCACACCCTGGTCGGCGCGGGCGCCGCCGAGGGCGCCATCGACGCCGCCAGCATCCTCAAGCCGATGCTGGCCCGCGGCGAGCTGCAGACCATCGGTGCCACCACCCTGGACGAGTACCGCAAGCACCTGGAGAAGGACGCCGCGCTGGAGCGCCGCTTCCAGCCGATCCAGGTCGCCGAGCCCTCGCTGCCGCACACCATCGAGATCCTCAAGGGTCTGCGCGACCGCTACGAGGCCCACCACCGGGTCTCCATCACGGACGCCGCCCTGGTCGCCGCCGCCACCCTGGCCGACCGGTACATCTCGGACCGCTTCCTGCCGGACAAGGCGATCGACCTGATCGACGAGGCCGGCTCCCGGATGCGCATCCGCCGGATGACCGCGCCGCCGGACCTGCGCGAGTTCGACGAGAAGATCGCCGACGTGCGCCGCGAGAAGGAGAGCGCGATCGACGCGCAGGACTTCGAGAAGGCCGCGTCCCTGCGCGACGACGAGAAGCAGCTCCTGCAGGCCAAGGCCAAGCGCGAGAAGGAGTGGAAGGCCGGCGACATGGACGTCGTCGCGGAGGTCAACGAGGAGCTCATCGCCGAGGTCCTGGCCACCGCCACCGGCATCCCGGTCTTCAAGCTGACCGAGGAGGAGACGTCCCGCCTGCTGCGCATGGAGGACGAGCTGCACAAGCGCGTCATCGGCCAGAAGGACGCCATCAAGGCGCTCTCCCAGGCGATCCGGCGCACCCGTGCGGGCCTCAAGGACCCGAAGCGCCCCGGCGGTTCGTTCATCTTCGCCGGCCCGTCCGGCGTCGGTAAGACCGAGCTGTCCAAGACGCTGGCGGAGTTCCTCTTCGGCGACGAGGACGCGCTGATCGCGCTCGACATGTCCGAGTTCTCCGAGAAGCACACCGTCTCCCGGCTGTTCGGCTCCCCGCCCGGCTACGTGGGCTACGAGGAGGGCGGCCAGCTGACCGAGAAGGTCCGCCGCAAGCCGTTCTCCGTCGTCCTCTTCGACGAGGTCGAGAAGGCCCACCCGGACATCTTCAACTCGCTGCTGCAGATCCTGGAGGACGGTCGCCTGACCGACTCCCAGGGCCGCGTGGTCGACTTCAAGAACACCGTCATCATCATGACGACCAACCTCGGCACCCGGGACATCTCCAAGGGCTTCAACCTGGGCTTCGCGGCCACGGGTGACACCCAGACCGGGTACGAGCGGATGAAGGCGAAGGTCGGCGAGGAGCTCAAGCAGCACTTCCGCCCCGAGTTCCTGAACCGCGTCGACGACATCGTGGTGTTCCACCAGCTGTCCGAGGACGACATCATCCAGATCGTCGACCTCATGATCGACAAGGTGGACGAGCGGCTCAAGGACAAGGACATGGGCCTGGAGCTCAGCGTCGAGGCCAAGAAGCTGCTGGCCAAGCGCGGCTACGACCCGATCCTGGGTGCCCGTCCGCTGCGCCGCACCATCCAGCGCGAGATCGAGGACCACCTCTCCGAGAAGATCCTCTTCGGTGAGCTGCGGGCCGGCCACATCGTCGTCGTCGACGTCGACGGTGAGGGCAAGGAGGCCAAGTTCACCTTCCGCGGCGAGGAGAAGTCGGCCGTCGCGGACACCCCGGCCGCGGTCGCCTCGTCCGGTCCGGACCTGACGAAGTAGCCCAACTTTTAACAGACAACTTCACAGCCACCGAGCCCCCGGCGTTCGCGCCGGGGGCTCGGTGCGTTCCGGCCCCTCCGCGGTCGGCACCGGTACGGACCGGGACGGCGGCTTCCGCATGGGCTGGTACGGGTGCGCTCGGTTTCTCAGCGAGCTTTAACCAACATACGGTTGACAGACGGTCAGGTGATAGGGAGTCGCGGAGCATAGCGCCGTGACCATGTCACGGTCAAGGTCTATCTTTTCTGTGCACGCTTGTATCAAATGACGTCCACCTGTCTTTCATTTTGGTTTGCCGGGCTTTGGCCAAGAGCTGGGCCCCGGTCGGGGAGGACGTCACAACGTTGAAGAGCACCAGGAGAACCGCTGCGGCTGCCACGGCCGCAGCGGTCATAGTCACGCTCGGCGCGGGCCTGTTCCCGGGCACCGCCGTCGCCGCCGGCTCGGCCCCGGTCCCGCGGGACCCGGCCGAGGCCGTCCAGAACACCGAGCACAACCTTCCGGGCCCGCTGACCGCGAAGGTGGAGGCGGAGCAGAAGGCCGCCACCGAGAAGCTGCTCAACGGCACCGCCGAGGTCGAGCAGCACAACGGCAGCACCAGCGTGAAGCTCGGCAAGGACAAGTACGTGGAGCTCGCCCGCGAGCGCACGGACAAGATCTTCACCATCCTGGTCGACTTCGGTGACCAGGTGGACAACACCACCAAGACGCCGGACGGCAAGGTCAAGTACGGCGGCGAGGCCGGCCCCAAGCACAACGAGATCGAGAAGCCGGACCCGGCCACCAACAACTCGACCCAGTGGCAGGCCGACTACAACCAGCAGCACTACCAGGACCTGTACTTCGCCAAGGACAAGCCCTCGCTGAAGACCTACTACGAGAAGCAGTCCTCGGGCCGCTACTCGGTCGACGGCGTGGTCCAGGACTGGGTCCGCGTCCCGTGGAACGAGGCCCGGTACGGCTCCGACTACTGCGGCTCCAACGTCTGCGCCAGCGCCCAGGACCTGATCCGCGACGCCGTGGACATCTGGTACAAGGACCAGCAGGCCAAGGGTCAGACCGAGGCGCAGATCAAGGCGACCCTGGCCTCGTACGACCAGTGGGACCGCTACGGTTCGCACCACGACGGGAACTTCAACCAGCCCGACGGGTACATCGACCACTTCCAGATCGTGCACGCCGGCGAGGACAAGTCGGCCGGTGGCGGCAAGCAGGGCACCAAGGCCCTGTGGGCGCACCGCTCGTACGTCTACGGCAACCTGCAGGGCTCGGCCGGTCCCGAGGGCAACAAGCTCGGCGGCGTCCAGGTCGGCAGCAGCGGCCTGTGGATCGGCGACTACACGATGCAGCCCGAGAACGGCGGCCTCGGCGTCTTCGCCCACGAGTACGGCCACGACCTCGGTCTGCCGGACCTCTACGACACCGCCGGCAAGGGCATCGACAACTCGGTCGGCTTCTGGTCGCTGATGTCCTCCGGTTCCTGGCTCGGCGAGGGCAAGAACAGCATCGGCGACATGCCGAACGACCTCGACGGCTGGAGCAAGTACCAGCTCGGCTGGCTGAAGGTGGACCGCGCCAAGGCCGGCACCGAGTCGACCCACCACATCGGCCCGGCGGAGTACAACAGCAACCTGCCGCAGGGTCTGATCGTCGACCTGCCGAAGAAGAGCATCACCACCGACATCAACAAGCCGTTCGGCGGCACCGGTGAGTGGTGGAGCGGCAGCGCCGACAACCTGAACGTCACGCTCACCCGCGACATCGACCTGACCGGCAAGGCCAAGGCCAGCATCAACGCCAAGGCCTGGTACGAGCTGGAGCAGGACTTCGACTACGCGTTCGGCGAGGTCTCCACCGACGGCGGCAAGAACTGGACCGTCGTGGACGGCACCTGGAACGGCACCGCCCTGCCGCGCGAGAACGGCCGTCCGGCCCTCAGCGGCCAGGTGGCCGCCTGGGGCGACCTGTCGTTCAACCTGGACGCCTTCGCGGGCCAGAAGATCAAGTTCCGCTACCGCCACACCAGCGACGGCGGCCTGCACTTCCGCGGCCTGACCCTGGACAACGTCGCGGTCGTCGCCGACGGCGCCACCGTGTTCAGCGACGACGTCGAGAACGGTGACAACGGCTGGGTGGCCGACGGGTTCTCCCGCTTCAGCGGCTCGTACACCAAGGACTACGCGCAGTACTACATCGCGGAGAACCGGCAGTACGTGTCCTTCGACCAGACCCTGAAGACCGGCCCGTACAACTTCGGCTTCGCCGACAAGCCGGGCTGGGTCGAGCACTACTCGTACCAGCCCGGCCTGCTGATCTGGTTCTGGGACGAGTCGCAGACCGACAACAACGTCAGCGCCCACCCGGGCCACGGCCTGGTCCTGCCGGTCGACTCGCACCCGACCCCGCTGAAGTGGTCCGACGGCGCCCTGATGAAGCCGCGCGTCCAGGGCTTCGACTCCACCTTCGGTTCCCGTCGCGTCTCCCCGCTGACCCTGCACAAGGCCGGCGTCGAGACCGTCATCCCGAAGGCCAAGGGCGTCGACGAGTTCAACGACCTGAAGTCGTGGTGGAGCAAGGACAACCAGTACGCCGGTGTCGACGTCCCGAAGACGGGCACCAGCATCGAGGTCGAGAACGAGTCCTCGAACTACCTGGAGACCTGGATCCGGCTTCGACAAGCCCGACCTCGGCTTCGTGGTGCACCTCGGCTCGCCCAGCTCGCCGATCGCCTACTACCAGCAGGTCGGCCGCGCCGGGCGCGGG
>NZ_JBIVVI010000208.1:0-9640 GCF_044757675.1 Kitasatospora sp. NPDC091257 | reverse complement strand
GGGTGCGGTTGAAGCGTTCGACCTTGCCGTTGGTCTGGGGGCGGTAGGGGCGGGTGCGTTTGTGTGCGATGCCCTCGGCGGCGAGGGCATCGCGCCAGGGGTGTGAGCGGTAGCAGGCGCCGTTGTCGGTCAGGACCCGCTGGACGGTGATCCCGGCCCGGGCGAAGAACGCGTTCGCCCGGGCCCAGAACGCGGCGGCGGTCTCCTTGCGCTCGTCGGCCAGGATCTCGCTGTAGGCGAGGCGGGAGTGGTCGTCGACGGCGTTGTGAAGGAAGCTGTAGCCGGCCCTGGAGCGGTTCTTGCGGCCGGCCTCGCGGCCCAGGGTCTTGTGGCCGCCGCCGTCGGGGATGTTGCCGAGCTTCTTGATGTCGACGTGCACCAACTCGCCCGGTGCGGCGCGTTCGTAGCGCCGCACCGGACGGGCGGTGGCGCGGTCGAGGTGGGCCAGGCGGGCGAGTCGGTAGCGGACCAGAACCCGGTGCACGGTGGCCGGGTTGAGCCGCAGCAGATAGGCGATGCGGGCCGGCCCCCAGCGGCGCAGGACGCGGACCTTGACGATCCGCCGCTCGGTCCGGGTGGGCAGCCTGCGCGGGCTGCGGTGCGGGCGGCTGGACAGGTCGCTCATGCCGGCCTCGCCGAGCGTGCGGTACCGGTCCGCCCACCGCTTGGCCGTGGTCGGCGAGACCTGGAAGCGCTCGGCGGCCCGCCGCAGCGGCCAGCCGTCCTCGACCACGCAGCGGGCCAGGCGCAGGCGTCCGGTCTCGGTCAGCGGTGCGTTACGGTGTGGCATGAGGGCCTTTCTGGTCGCCGGGTAGATGTCGCAATCCACACCGAGCCAGAAGGCCCTCACTCATTTCAAGATCACACAGCCGTGAGCCCTGTCACCAACCTCCGTGGTCAGTACACCGCACGGATGCTCCCCGGGTTGAGCTCGGGCAGCTGGTGGAGGGTGGCGCTGAGGACTTCGGCTCCGGCCCGGGCCTCGGCGTCGCGGACGGGGTCGTGGAAGGGGACGGCGATGTGAACGGGCGCGTGCCGGGCATGGAGGGCGAGGGTGCCGCCGGCCCACAGTTCGGCGTCGTCGGGGTGGGCGAACACGGCGAGCACGGATTGCGGTCCGATCGCCTGGTCGTCAGGGTTGCGCGGCACGGGGTCCTCCTGCGGTGTTGATGGTGGCGGAAAGGGCCGTGACGAGGCGGCCGTGCCGGATGGTGAGGCAGCGCATGCCTGCTGCAAGGGCGGCGGCGATGCCGTCGTCGGCGTCGTCGACGGCCAGGCACCGTGCCGGGTCGGCACCGAGCCGGCGGGCGGCCTCCGAGATAGGCGTCGGGGGCTGGCTTGCCCTGCGGCACGTCGTCGAGGGTGACGACGACGGGCAGCAGCTCGTCCAGCCGGAGCCGGTGGATGCCGTGGTGGACGAACACCGCGGCGGCGCTGGAGGCAACCGCCCGGCGGATGCCGAGCCGGTCAGCGGTGCGGAGGAGGTCGAGCGTGCGGGCGATCGGATCGGGCGCCGGGGCGTCGAGCAGAGCGGCCCGGCTGCGCGCCACCACGTCTTCCACCGGCACGGGCAGGGGCGCGTCGACTGCAAGTGCTGCGATCACCTCGCGCACGGGCAGGCCCGCCAGCAGGCGGTAGCGCTCGGTGGGGGCGGCGATTCCCGTGCGGTGCGAGCGCGGCTTCCAGAGCTATGCGGCGGGCGGCGGTGTTGTCGGCCACGGTGCCGTCCCAGTCCACGATCACCGCCTCAACGCCGACCAGGTGCTGCTCAGAGTCCGACATGGGTGACCGTCCGTCCTACGGTGGAGGACTTGACCGTCGGGACCAAGGACGGCAACTTCGGCGGGCTGGGGCGGAGCGTCCCGGGGCCACAGCAGTATGCCGAGACCGGGAAGGCGGACCGGCCGGCTGCCGGGCGGGACGGTGCCCGGGACCGGGAGATCGCCGGGGAGCAGTATGCCCACCAGGTGCGCGCCGCCGGTGACGAGGGCGGTGAGGCCGGAGTCGGGGTCCTGCGGGTCGAACCAGAGCAGGGTGGCGGCGCGGCCGTCCTCAGGGACGGGGGCATCCAGGGTGCGGGTGAGGACCGCGGCGGTGGTGAGCGGGTGGGACGGGGCGGTGCGCTGGCCGGGGACGGCAGGGGCGAGGCGGGCGGTGCCGGCACCGCCGTCGACCTCGACCAGGGCGCCCGGTGCGATGACGGTCAGGGCGTTGGTGACGCAGGGGATGCCGAGTTCGCGGGTGATGATCGCGGTGTGGGAGAGCTCGCCGCCCGTGGTGGCCACGACGGCGGCCGGACCGGTGAGCAGCGCCGGAACCGCTTCGGGGCCGAGCACCTTGCAGACCAGCACGCCGGCGGCGATATCGGCGCCAGCGGATAGGACGGCGGGCCCGGTGGCGATTCCGGGGCGGCCGCGATTCCGTGCAGCACCTGATCGTCGGCGAGCTCCGCCTGGGTGGCGGTGGTGATGTCAGTGAGCGGTGCGGTGAGCGGGCGGGCCTGGACGAGGTGGAGCCTGTCGTCGAAGTCGATCGCCCACTCGATGTCGACGCGTTCCGGTTTGAGGGCCGCGGCGGCCCGGGCAGCGGCAACCAGGAGCCGCTCACTCCCCTCGGGTATGAGCACGGGGCGGTCGGCCAGGGCAGCCGGGGTGTAGAGGTGCAGCACTCCCGAGTGGGATGTCTGGATCTTCGCCCGGGTTCCGCGGGCGGCCCGTGTCGGGGTACACCCATTCGCCCGGCGGCATCCCCAGTTCCACCGGCCTGCCGGGCAGCTGCAGGACTTCCTGGTCGGTGGGCCGGACAGTGGCCCGGCCGTCGGGGCCGCTGATGTGGATCTCGTCTGTCTGAGCACCGGCGACGAGCGGTTCGGCCAGGCCGCGAACGGCCTCGATCCGCCAGCGGGTGCACCGTCCGCCTGTGACCTCGGCGACGAGGACGCCGGAGCAGGCCGGACGCAGTCGGCCTGCACGAGTACCGCCGTCCGAGGCGCGGTGGTGGCGCCGCGGGCCTGCGCGTAGGCGGTGATCGCCGGGTTGTGTGCGGAGGCTCGGACGGCTCGGACGGCTTCCAGCAGTGCGGCTGGCTCGGCCGGGCTGATGCGGGAGGTGTAGAGGCCGGCGAAGGACGCGCCGGTGCCGTCCTCGGCGACGGCGGAGGAGCGGGCGATCAGCCCGTGGCAGCTCCTGGACGCCTACCCGACGCTGCTGATCGCCCGCCGTGCCGCCTCACACGGCGGCGGCGCGCATCTCGGTGATGGCAGCATCCAGCCGGGCCGACCCCACCGCGGAGGCCAGGTCGACGGCGACCGCGGCGTGGTGGCGGGCCTCGTCCATCTCGCCCTGCCGGAACAGGACGGTTGCCAGGCGCGCCGCGCCCATCGCCTTCGCCCGAGGCTGGGACGCCTCGGGAACGCCTGCCGTGCGCCGCAGCTGGGGCACGACGTCGGGCGCGAGGTGGCCGGTGGTCGCCGACAGCCGATACAGGGCGTACCCGAGGTCGGAGCGCAGCTTGGCCGGTGTCAGCGTCCGCATCCAGCCCTCCTGCAGGCTGTCGTCGGCGCGGGAGGCGTGGTCCTCGGCCGCGGCGACGGAGCGCATCACGCCGCGGATGTCGCCCTGGAGCGCGAGAGCCTGCGCGGTGACGGCAGAGATCATCGCCAGGACGGCGGGCGGGTGCGGACCGGCAGCGGACGCGGTGAGCGCCAGCGCCCTCTCGGAGTCGCCCTCGTGGACGGCCTGGCGGGCGGCGTTGGTCGCGATGTGGCAGTACGCCGAGGCATCGCCCGCCTCCCTCGCCGCGTCCAGGGCGAGGTCGAAGGACGCGCCGGCCCCGGCCTCCCCGGCGTCGAAGCTGGTCCAGGCGTACAGGCCGGCCAGTCGCGCCACCGCGCCGCTCCACGCGGTGCGGACGGACGGCGTCATCGAGGCGGCGCCGAGGTCGACGGCCCGCCGCAGCTCCAGGCCCGCGAAGTGTCGGGTCGCGCGGCCACCGGAGCGGCGGTCCCACTCCTCCAGCGCGGCGGTGTGGCGAGCAAGGCCGTGCACGTCGTCGGCCCCGAGCCGGGTCGGCGATACCGCGATGTCGGGTAGGACGCCCGCTACGCCGAGGGACAGGAAGGTTCGGCGTTCCGTCGGACTCACCTCGCGGGTCGATTCTCGCGGCCGACGCGTGCCGACAAGGCCGAGCTCCGCTTCGGTCTTCACCTCGAAAACTGCCCGCAGCGCCTGCCGTACTTCGTCCCGCGGCCACCTGATGCGACCGCATTCAAGGCGGCTGACGGTGGCGGCGTCAAAGCTCCCCGGATCCAGCCCTTCATCCCGGCACCAGGCCTGTACGCGGGCGGCCACCGTCTCCTGGGTCCACCCCCTTACGCGCCTGGCCTGCTGTAAGGCCGTGTTCTCCATCGTCCTGCCCCTCAACTGGACGCCCGTGAAGGGCAATGAGCGTACTAGCCGCCCGTAGTTTGCCCACCTAACTTGCCCTGCCCAATCCACTTGATCGGGTGTCAGATAGTGCTCCGCCAGGTCGGGCGCCGAACCCGCGACCGACTGCCGAGAGCTGCTCGACCGGCCTGACCACGACCGGCGCGACCCCGCCGGGTCCGAACGGCCCGGCCTTCCCGAGCGCTCTTCCACGCGGCCCAGTGCCGCCCGTCCCGAGGAGATGATGGCCCTGTCCACCGTCCTGCCCGCCGTCGAGATGCCGCCTGGCGCATTCCGCATCGGCAAGTCGTTCACGTTCGAGGCCGGCCACCGGCTGACGGGGCTGCCGCCCGAGCACCAGTGCTCCCGGCAGCACGGACACAGCTACACCGTCGAGGTCGAGCTGGTCGCGGGCACGCTCGTCGCACCGGGCTTCGTCACCGACTTCGCCGACCTCAAGCCGTTCAAGGCTTTCCTGGACGGCGAGTTGGACCACCGCAACCTTCACGAGGTCCTGCCCGTCGAGCCCACCTCCGAGCTCCTCGCCCAGTACCTGGCCGGCTGGTTCATCGAGCACGTCCAGCCCGGCATCACGGGGTGCCTGGCCGCCGTCCGCGTCCGCGAGACCGCGAGCAGCTGGGCCCGCTTCGAGGTGGCCGCCCGGTGAGCGAGCGCAGTCCGCTCGGCGCACCGGTCCTCACCGGCGGGGCGCTGCTGATCGCCGAGTGCTTCGGCGTGGAGGTGCCCACCTTCCAGGGAGAGGGGCCCAGCGGTGGCTGGCCGGCCCTGTTCATCCGCCTCTCCCGCTGCAACCTGGCGTGCAACAAGTGCGACACCAAGCTGACGTGGGACTGGCGGCAGTACGACCCGCGCGAGGTGTCCACCCGCATGACGGTGGAGGAACTGGTCCGGTGGGCGCTGTCCTCGCCGGTCGATCTGGTCGTAATCACCGGCGGCGAGCCGCTGCTCCAGCAGAAGCGGCTGCTGCCCCTGGTACGCGCACTGCTCGCGGCCGGCAAGCGGATCGAGATCGAGACCAACGGCACCATCACGCCGATTCCTGACCTGCTCGTCGACGGTGTCCGGTTCAACGTCTCCCCGAAGCTTTCCAGTTTCGGGGAGGACGAGAGCCGCAGCATCGTCCCGGCGGTGCTCGCCGCGTTCGCCGCCAGCGGCCGGGCGGCGTTCAAGTTCGTCGCGTCGGGCCCGGACGACCTCGGCCGGATCGCCGAACTCGTCGAGGAACACCGGCTGGCCCCGGTGTGGGTGATGCCGGAGGGCACCACCGCGGAGGCCGTCATCGCGACACTCCGCACCATCGCCGACCAGGTCGCCGCGCGCCGCTGGTGCCTGACCCCCCGCATGCACACCCTCGCGTTCGAGAACGCCAGCGGCCGCTGAGCCGCCCGCACCACCACCCCCTTCGAGAAGAGGACCCACCATGACGAGTACCGACCTCGCAGCTCGCCCGGCCGCCCTCGAAGTGCCCCTGTCCGAGCCGCGCGTCGACACCGCCCGCGTCGAGTACCTGGTCAACGAACTCCTGATCGCCCTCGGCGAGGACCCCACCCGCGACGGCCTGGTCGGCACCCCGAAGCGGGTCGCCGACTCGTGGACCTCCTTCCTGTCGCCCGGTCCCGCGGACGCGGCCTGCTTCCCCGAGGCGACGCTGGTGGGCCAGATGGTCCTCGTCGACGGCGTCAGCGTCTGGTCGAAGTGCGAGCACCACCTGCTGCCGATGAACCTGAAGGTCACCGCCGCCTACCTGCCGGGCGAGAAGGTGCTCGGCCTGTCCAAGTTCGGCCGGATCGCGCAGCACTACGCCGGCCGGCTCCAGGTCCAGGAGCGCTTCACCGCGCAGGTCGCCGACCACCTCGCCGCGACGGTCGGCAGCCAGGACATCGCCGTCCACGTCGAGGGCCTGCACCTGTGCATGAGCATGCGCGGCGTGCGGATGGAGGACGCCCGCACCACGACCCTGCAGGCCCGGGGGCGCTTCGAGAGCGGCCTCGTGCTCGCCCAGCAGTTCCTCGCCATCGCCACCCGGCACCGCGCGGCCTGAGAGACCGACCAGCCCACCGACCAAAGAGGAGAGCATCCGATGGACAGGCCACCGACGGCACCCGCGCACGGCGCCGCCCCGCCCACCCCCCTGCACCTGACCTGGGACGACATCGGCTCCGCTGTGCACGTCCTCACCGAGCGGGTGAGCACCGGCGGGCTGCCGCAGACCGTGGTCGGCATCATGCGCGGAGGCACGGTCCCGGCCGTGTGGCTCGCTCACCGCCTCGGCATCCGCGACGTGCGCGCCGTCGAGGTCGTCCGCACCACCGGCGACGGCGTCAACGCGGACAAGAACCCGCTGCCAGACGTTCGCAACCCCGCCTCGCTCGGCGACCTGTGGGACCTGGACGTGCTCCTCGTCGACGACATCGCCGGCTCCGGCGTCACCCTCGCCCACACCGCGGACATGCTCCACGACCTCGGCGCCGCCCGCGTGCGCACCGCGGTCCTCGCCGTGAACCGGGCCAACTGGGAGCAGGACGCCCCGCCCGAGGACGCCATCGACCACATCGCCTCGACCCACCGCACCTGGATCGTCTTCCCCTGGGAGGGAACCGCATGACCACCGAGCTCACCGATCAGCACCTCACCCGGCCCGGCACCCCGATGATCGGCCCGTACAGCATTAACCAGATGGACGACTTCTACGGCGCGCTCGCCGTGGGCGAGGCGAAGCCGTCAGGGCTGATGAACCTGATGCAGCACCTCATCGCCGCCGAACAGAGCCCGCAGGGCGCCTGCGTCCTGGACGTGTGCTGCGGGCGCGGCCTGTCCCTGCCGCTGCTGCACCGCTACGCCCCGAGCATCGCCCGCTACGTCGGCCTGGACGTCAGCCCGGACAACCTCGCCGAGGCCCGCACCCGGCTGGAGGCCCTGCGCGGGCACTACGGCAGCCCGTTCCCCGTGGACTTCGTCCAGTGCGACGTCTCCGAGCCCTGGCCGGACCTGCCCCCGTTCGACGTCGCGATCTACACCTCGGCGCTGGAGCACCTGCCCTACGAACTCGGCGTCAAGAGCCTGGCCTCCACCGGAGCCGCGCTCGCCGGCGGCGGTGTGCTGTACCTGTCCACGCCGCAGGCGTTCGGGCCGCCGCCGCGCCCGCTGCAGTACCGGGTGCACGTCTACGAGTGGTCGCGCGAGGAGGTCGAACGCGCCGTCGCGGACGCCGACCTGATCGTCGAGGACGTGATGGGACTTCTGCCGCCCTCCCCGGACGACGTCGCCGCCGAGCTCGAGGAGCGCTTCGGCCCCGCCGCGGTCGACTGGTACCGCCACCTGGCCGCCCGGGTGCCGAAGGCGCTGCTGGACACGGTCTCCTCCGTCGCCGTGCCCGACCGGGCGACCGAGCTGCTGTTCGTGTGCCGGAGGCCGGCATGAACACCACGACCGTTCCCCGCCCCCGCCGGGCCCCCGGCAGGCCGCTGTGGGTCAGCGTCGAGGGTGTCAACGGCGTCGGGAAGACCACTGCGGTGCGCGCGGTGGCCGCGGCGCTCGGCCCGCGGTGCCTGCGTCTGGACGAGTTGACCGACCAGCGGGCCGACTCCCTGCCCGGCCAGGTCATCGCCGCCCTCGCCGCGACCGGCGACGTGTGCCTGCGCACCGGGCACCCGGTCGCCGAGACGCTCGCGCTGCTGGCGCTGAAGTTCCACGAGGCCGAGCGCCTGGCCTCCGCCCTGCCGGACGGCGTGGAAGTCGTCCTGGAGGACCGCGGCGTGGACAGCGTGGCCGTGTGCCAGGCGGCGATCCTGCATGCCGAGCACCCCGCCACGCCCGCCCTGGCGATCGCCGAGCGGATCCTGGCCACCGCCCGCCGCTGGCGGCCCATGCCCGACGCCACGGTGCTGCTGGTCGGCGACGGCGACGTGTGCACGGCCCGCTTCGCCGAGCGCATCGGCCACGCCATCCCGACCGACGCCCGCGCGGTGATCGAGCGCACCGGCCAGCTCTACCAGCAGCTCGCCACCGCCGAGCCCGACCGGTACACGCTGATCGACGTCAGCGGGTGCGGCCCCGGGGAAGCCGCGAAAGCCGTCGAGGACGCTGTGCGCGCCGCCGAAACCCATCGGGAGGCCGCCCATGTGGCCTGACACTGCGCCTCGGCCGCGGCGCAGGCGCGAGATCACCGTGCTGTGGGCGCTGCGCTCCCCGTGCTCCTTCGGCTGCCCGCACTGCTACTTCGGCGAGCTCGCGGACGACAAGCAGGGCCCGCCCAAGGAGGTGGGCTTGCTCTCCCACATACCCGTGCGCGACCTCGACCACGCCGAGCTGGAGGCGTTCGCGCGCAGCCTGGCCGACTCGCCGGTCGAGCGGGTCGTCCTGGCGGGCGGTGAGCCGCTGGACTGGCTGCCCACCCTCAGCGTGATCAAGACGATCAAGGACGCCGGGTGCGAGGTCGTCATCGCCACCAACGGCGTGCCCCTCACCCGGCCCGGTATCGCCCGCAAACTCGTCGAACTCGGCGTCGACGCCGTCTCGGTGTCCCTCGACAGCGCGGACGAGGCCGTCAACGACGCCCTGCGGCCCTCCCGCTCCCGCCGCGTCGGCCACCGCGAAGTCCTGGCCGGCATCCGCACCCTCCTGGACGAGCGGGGCGACGGCGCGGGCCCGCGCGTTGGGATCTACAGCGTCGTCATCCGCGAGCGCCCCCAGGAGATCACCGCCGTCGCCCGCCTGGCCGCCGAGATCGGCGTCGACTACTACGTCCCGCAGCCCATCTCCCTGCCCCCCGACCACAAGCTCTTCGCCGAACGCTGCCACACCGCCGACGACGTCCCCGCCGTCGAGGAGCAGCTGCTGCACCTCCAGCAGGATCCCGGCGGACTCACCCTGCCCGGACCCGCGTACGTGCGGAAGTTCCTCGACTCGATCGCCACCCAGGACAGCGGCCGCGTCGAGCAGTGCTTCGGCGGTGCGCAGCTGTTCTTCATCCAGCCCGACGGCACGGTGTGGGACTGCCCCTCCGACCGGCGGATCGCCGCGACGCCGCCCGAAGCGCGCCGCACGATCGTCGGCGCCGATGCGCGGACCCTGTTCGACGGCCGTCCGGCGTGCACAGACTGCTCCCACTTCTCCCGGGACTGCGTCAACATGACCCCGCTCGTGCTCGGCATGCCCCGCCTCCTGGGCCGGGTGGGGCCATGAGCAGCCCCCTG
>NZ_JBIVVI010000207.1:0-9646 GCF_044757675.1 Kitasatospora sp. NPDC091257 | reverse complement strand
CGGGCGAGCCGCTGGTGCTGGCGAACGCCTGGGACGTGCCGAGCGCCCGGATGGTGTCGACGAAGGCGGGCACCACGTCCACGACCTTGCCGCCGAGCTCCTCGTCCACCTCGCGGTGCAGCGCCTCGACCACCGTCCGGTCCTCGCGCTCGACCCCGCCGCCGGGGGTGATCCAGTACGGGTGCGGCGAGCCCGGCCGGACCCGCCGGATCAGCACGATCGACGCCGGGCCGTACGGATCGTCCGGGTCGAGCTCCAGCAGGATCGCCCGCGCGGTGCGCTTCACGACGGGGCGCGGTGGCGGAGTGCGGTTCTCGGGGCCCATGGCCACCTCCGGGACTGGCGCGTTGTGCGGGATTCTCCCGCGCCGGGGCGGGGGCGAAACCCGGGGAACAGGGCGAAACGCACCGGGAACGGGTCGAAACGCCGACCCGGTCGGGTGCATCCGTTCGGGGCCCCGCTGTGCTGCAATGAGCAGCTATCGGGCAAATCGGAGGTTTCGCTCCGCATGCCCGTTCTGGGCACGGACCTGTACGAGGGACTCGGGCTGGGGGTTGGGTGGCATGGATCGGATCGCACAGCCTTTCGGGAAGACGCAGCCGCTCGGGAAGACGCAGCCCTGCGGGAAGCCGCCGCCGGCCGAGCGGACACGGCCGTCCGAGCGGACGCGGCCGTTCGGGACCGCCCGGGAGCCCCGGATCGCGCGGGAGTCCGGGGCGGCCGGGTCGCGGCGGGCGGCCGCGGACCGCGGGCCCACCCTGATCGGCTCCGTCCAGCGGGCGCTGCGGCTGCTGGAGGCGGTCGGCGGCTTCCGGCACGGAGCGACCGCCAAGCAGCTGGCCCGGGCCGCCGGACTGCCCCTCGGCACCGCCTACCACCTGCTGCGGACCCTGGCCCACGAGGGCTACCTGCGGCGCTCCGAGGGGCGCTTCTTCCACGGGGAGGCGCTCGACGGCATAGCCCGCACCGGCGCCCGGCCCGGCGACCCCGACCTGAGGACGCGGATGCAGTCCCTGCGGGACGAACTCGGCGCCGCCGTCTACTTCGCGCTCTACCGGGACGGCGAGGTCCACGTGGTGGAGGTGGTCGAGGACCCGAGCCGGCCCGCCGTCGAGCCCTGGGCGGACTTCCGGGCCACCGCCCACGCGCACGCCATCGGCCAGTGCCTGCTCGGCCAACTGCCCGAGGAGGAACGCCGTGACCACCTCGCCCGCCACCCGCCGGCCGGGCTCACCCCGTCCACCCTCACCGGTGAGAGCGCGGTGCTGCGCCGGCTCGCCTCGCTGCGGCCGACCATGCCCGTGCTGGAGCGGCAGGAGTACGTGCTCGGCACGGTCTGCGCGGCCGTCCCGATCACCATCGGCCCGGTGGTCGCCACCATGGCCCTGTCGCTCCCGGTCGATCAGGCCGACCGGCTGGGGCCCGCCGCCCGCCAACTGCGGCGCGGGGTGGGGGCGATGAGCCCGGCGTTCATCTCCTGACGCCACTTGGTCTGGACCAGCTCCGGCTCGTTCACCATTTGAAAAAGCACACCTTGTCCGCTACATCCCCAAACGGGACGATGATGATCGAACGTGGATTGGTTGCATAAACCGTCACAAAAACCGTCGAAAACATGTCCGGCCGCCATCGGGCCAGCAGACCGACGGCGCGGGCAGAACGAGAGGTACTGGCGCCATGCAGCACAGCACAGTCCAGGGTCACCTGGTGATGAACCTCGTGGTCTCGCACGAGCTCTCCTTCCGCCTTCCGGTGGACCTGGCGTACGAGGCCGACGATCCGTACGCCGTCCGGCTCACCTTCCACCTCCCCGGAGACGCCCCGGTCACCTGGTACTTCGCGCGGGAGCTGCTGCTCGACGGGATCAGCGGGCCGGCGGGCGAGGGCGACGTGCACATCCGCCCGGTCGGCGACGAGCTCTCGGAGGTCCGCATCGTGCTGCGCTCCCCCGACGGCGACGCCCTGCTGTGCGCCTCGTCCGCGCCGCTGATCGCCTTCCTGGCGCGCACCGACCGGCTGGTGCCGATGGGACAGGAGTTCACCGGGCGGGACATCGACGCCCAGCTCGCCGACCTGCTCAAGGGGCGCGAGAACGCGGGGTGAGCGGTCCGGCGCCGGCAGGCCGCGCGGCGAGAACGGCGAAGGGGCCCGTACCCGGTGGAACACCCGGGTGCGGGCCCCTTTCAGCTGTCCGCGCGCCGCCGGTCAGTCGTCGTCCAGGGCCAGGTGCAGGCCCCACGAGACCAGGCTGATGATCAGCGAACCGACCAGCGCGGAAACGAAGTTGGTCACGTGGAAGTCCAGGCTCAGCTTCCCGGAGGCCCAGGAGGTGAGCAGGAGCATCAGGGCGTTGATCACGAAGGTGATCAGACCCAGCGTGAGGATGAACAGGGGGAGCGAGAACAGCTTGACCACCGGCTTGATCAGCCAGTTCACCACGCCGAACACGACGGCGACGCCGAGCACCGTCAGCGCCTTGTGCTGCCAGTCCGCGTTGCCCTCGGCGAGTTGGATGCCGCTGACGATCCAGGCGGCGACCCAGATGGCCGCCGCGTTGATCAGTGTCTTGATGACGAAACCCTTCATGCCGCCCAAGCCTGACAGGTACCCCCGTCCCGGCGGAACCACCGGACGGCGGGGTGGTGTTGAATGCCCCTGGTCCGGGAGGTGGACGGACGGGCCCGAGAACGAGGGAGGACGGCGGCGGTGAAGCTCTTCCGGCTGGACGGACTGGACGCCGAACGGGCGGCCAACGACGGTGCGTACCTGCGGTTCCTGCGCGAACCGCGGATGTCCGCCGGGCTGTACGCGCTCGCCCCCGGCGACACCGACACCCAGACCGCGCACGACCAGGACGAGATCTACCAGGTGATCAGCGGCCGGGCCGAGCTGACCGTCGGCGCCGAGACCGCCACGGTCGCTCGCGGCACGGTGGTGTACGTGCCGGCCGGAACCCCGCACCGGTTCCACCACATCACCGAGGAACTGCGCGTCCTGGTGGTGTTCTCCCCGCCGGAGGACTGAGCGCCCCGCCGGTTAGGGTCGGCGTCATGAGCACCAAGACGCTGACCGAAGAACTCTGGGCGGCCATCGAGCCGGTGTACGCCGAGATCCTCGCCCACCCCTTCCTGGCCGGGCTCACCGACGGCACCCTGCCGCGCGCGGCCTTCCGCCACTTCGTCGTCCAGGACTCGCACTACCTGCGCGACTACGCCCGCGCGCTCGCCGTCTGCGCCGCCAAGGCGCCCGGCGAGCAGGACGTCCGGGCCTTCGCCGACGACGCGGTCGGCGCGCTCGCCGCCGAACAGGGCATGCACGCCGAGTTCCTGACCGCCTTCGGCGGCAGCGCCGAGGAGGCCGCCGCCGAGCCCGTGCTGCCCACCACCCGGGCCTACACCAGCTACCTGCTGGCCACCGTCTACGGCGGCTCCTTCGCCGAGGCGGTCGGCGCGGTGCTGCCCTGCTACTGGATCTACGCCCGGGTCGGCGAGGCGCTGCTCGCCCAGGGCTCGCCCGACCCGCTGTACGCCAAGTGGATCGCCACCTACGGCGACGAGGCCTTCCAGTCGGTGGTCCGCCGGGTGCTGGCGCTCACCGACCGGCTCGGTGAGGAGCTGTCCGCGGCCGAGCGCCGCAAGGTGGTCGAGCACTTCGTGACCACCTCGCGCTACGAGTGGATGTTCTGGGACGCCGCCTGGCGCGGAGAGCGCTGGCCGGTCTGAAGCCGCGCGGGTGCGGCCGTCCGCCGTCCGCACGGTACCTGGACGACGGGCGGACGACGGGCGGGCGGTGCCGGGTCAGCCGGTGACGAAGTAGCCGGTCAGGTCGGCGACGACGTTCACCGGGCCGCCGTGGTTGAAGACCGAGTAGGTGCCCCCGCCGGTGACCCCGGTGGTCACCGAGTTGGCGACGGTCTGCCCGGGTTCGACGTTGACGGTGGAGGTGTTCGGCGGCAGGCCCCCGCCCGGGAACACCGTGAGGTGGCCGGAGTCGGTCACGTCGGTGATCGTGACGTTGGCCTCGACACCCAGCACGTTCGGGACGGAGCCGTCCGTGGGCACCGCCTGGACGGCCGTGGTCGCCCCCTGCTGGAGCTTGCCACCGGTGATCCGGGTGTCGAGGTTGCGGACCGGCGTCGTGAGCGCGCTGAACAGGCCCGTTCCGGACGGGCCGTAGTAGCCGACGACGTCGACGATCACGTGCACCCAGCCGGCGCGGTTGTAGACGTCGATCCGCCCGTCCGCGCCGACCGGCACCACGACCTGGTTCGCGACCGTCGATCCCACCGGGAAGTTGACGTTCGAGCCGTAGGCGGGCCGCTGCGTCCCGCTCGGGTACGCGGTCAGGAAGCTGTCCCAGGAGCCGTCCGTGGTGGTGACGTTGAGGACCACCGAGGTGGCGTCCGCGGTCCCCAGCTCGGGGCGGGCGACCTGGTAGGTGCGTACCGCGTCGCCGCCGAGCCGCCCGGTGCCGTCGCTGCGGCTGTCGGCGATCCGGGTCGGGGTCAGCGGGCCGTACTTGTCGGTCGCCGCGGTCCGGTAGTACCCGACCACGTCGAGCACGACATGGGCGGTGCCCGCGTTGTTGTAGACGTTGATCCAGGGGGCGCCCCGGCCGACCGGACCGACCGCGATCGTGACCAGGTTGGAGATGGTCTGGCCGGCCTTGAAGTTGATGCTGGAGGTGGCGGGCTTGGTGCCGGCCGGGCCGGCCTTGGCGGCGAGCGTGACGTAGCCGTCGGCGGTCGGGTCGGTCACGGTGAGGTTGACCACCACGGCCGTGGCGTCGGTCGGCACGGCGGAACCGCAGTACATCGGCGGGTGGTTGCCGCAGCGCTGCGAGACCGGGGTGCTGTAGTACTCGCCTTCCTTGAGCGGTCCGAAGTGGTCGTGCGACGGGGTCTGGTCGAAGGAGCGGGTGTCCAGGATCCGGGTCGGGGACATCCCGACGAACCCGGCCGGTGCGGTCACGTCGGCGGCGGCGGTCACGGCCGCCGGTGCCGCGGTCGCCGGGACCGCGGCGAGCGCCGCCACGGTCAGGTTGAGCGCCGCGAGAGCGGCGGTGGACACGGCTGTTCTGGCCCGCATGACAGGTTCCCCCCTGGTCGATGGCACCGGACAGGCGTTCTTCCGGCACTGGTTGGACGCTTGGGAACGCCGGGGGTTGTACGCCGCCGGACGAATTCTCGGGGGTCACCCGGGGGGTCGGGCTCGGGGTGATCTCGGGGTTCTCTCCGGGCCGTTGGGCCTCGTTCCGGCACTCGCGCCACCGTACGATCGAAGGACCGAAAGCAAGCGGGATGCGGCACCGGACGGCGGCCGACCCGAGGGGAGAAGAGGAACCGACATGGCTGAGCTCTGGAAGTCGCTGCCCTCCTGGGTGCGCAACATCGTCATCCCGGTGCTGGTCCTGGTGCTGGCCTGGAACATCGTCGCCTTCGTGTTCGGCGTCGTCGGCGCCCTGCTCTCGATCGTGATCAAGCTGCTGGTGGTGGTCGGCATCGCCGCCGCCGTGGTGGTCCTGGTGAAGAAGGCCGCCAAGAGCTGACCCACCACCCCGTAACGCCGCCCTGAGGCCCGGCCCCCCACGAGAGGGGGACCGGGCCTCGGCCGTTCTCCGGTATCCGATCGGCTACTGGTTGCGGGTAGTAGCCGAAGAGGTCGACGACGACGTCGGTCGCTCGACCGGGCCGGGTGACCGGGCGGGCCGACCGGGCGGGGTGGGGCGCTCTGGACCTGCGGCGATCGGCTCGCTACCGTGTTGGGCGTCGTGTGCAGGCAACACCGCCTGCGACGCGGGAGCTCGGAGCACCGGGCTGAGAGGACGCTGACCGGGACGTCGACGGACGGACCGACGGCTGCGTCGACCGCAGGAACCTGACCGGGTAATGCCGGCGTAGGGAGTAGAGGTCAGATGACCACGTTCGAAGCACAGCCGCAGTCTGCCCAGGGCGCCCCCAGCAGCGAGCGCACCGGCTACCCGACCCCGGCCTGGCGCAAGTCCTACCGCGAGGGGTCGCGCCCCGACCTGCGCGTTCCGTACCGCGAGGTGCGGCTCACCAACGGCGGGTCCGTCCCGCTGTACGACACCTCCGGACCGTACACCGACCCGTCCTTCGAGCCCGATGTGCGGCGCGGCCTGCCCGCCTTGCGGGACGCCTGGATCCGCCAGCGCGGCGACGTCGAGGAGTACGACGGCCGCGAGCCGCGCCCCGAGGACGACGGGATCAAGCACACCTCGCCGCGCGGCGGGAACCTGCGCAACCTGGACGCCGTCTTCCCCGGCCGGCCGCGTCGCCCGCTGCGCGGTCGCGGTGGCGCCGCCGTCACCCAACTCGCCTACGCAAAGCGGGGTGTGGTGACGCCGGAGATGGAGTTCGTGGCGCTGCGCGAGGGCCTGGCGCCGGAGTACGTGCGCGCCGAGGTGGCCCGCGGCCGGGCCGTCATCCCGGTCAACGTGAACCACCCGGAGGTGGAGCCGGCCGTCATCGGCACCAACTTCCTGGTGAAGATCAACGCCAACATCGGCAACTCCGCCGTGACCTCCTCGATCGAGGAGGAGGTGGAGAAGATGACCTGGGCCACCCGCTGGGGCGCGGACACCGTCATGGACCTCTCCACCGGCCGCAACATCCACACCACCCGCGAGTGGATCCTGCGCAACTCCCCGGTGCCGATCGGCACCGTGCCGCTCTACCAGGCCCTGGAGAAGGTGGACGGCAGGGCCGAGGAGCTGAGCTGGGAGGTCTACCGGGACACGATCGTCGAGCAGTGCGAGCAGGGCGTCGACTACATGACCGTCCACGCCGGTGTGCTGCTGCGCTACGTCCCGCTCACCGCGCGCCGCAAGACCGGCATCGTCTCGCGCGGCGGCTCGATCATGGCGGCCTGGTGTCTGGCCCACCACCAGGAGAACTTCCTCTACACCAACTTCGAGGAACTCTGCTCCATCCTGGCGTCCTACGACGTCACCTTCTCGCTCGGCGACGGCCTGCGCCCGGGCTCGATCGCGGACGCCAACGACGAGGCGCAGTTCGCCGAGCTGAAGACCCTCGGCGAGCTCGGCCGGATCGCCCGTGAGCACGACGTCCAGGTGATGATCGAGGGCCCGGGCCACGTCCCGATGAACAAGATCAAGGAGAACATGGATCTCCAGAAGGAGATCTGCGACGAGGCGCCGTTCTACACCCTCGGCCCGCTGACCACGGACGTCGCCCCCGGCTACGACCACATCACCTCGGGCATCGGCGCCGCGATGATCGCCTGGTGGGGCACCGCGATGCTCTGCTACGTGACCCCCAAGGAGCACCTGGGCCTGCCCAACCGGGACGACGTCAAGACCGGCGTGATCACCTACAAGATCGCCGCCCACGCCGCCGACCTGGCCAAGGGCCACCCCGGCGCCCAGGCCTGGGACGACGCCCTCTCCGACGCCCGCTTCGAGTTCCGCTGGGAGGACCAGTTCAACCTGGCCCTCGACCCGGAGACCGCCCGCGCCTTCCACGACGAGACCCTCCCCGCCGAGCCCGCCAAGACCGCGCACTTCTGCTCGATGTGCGGCCCGAAGTTCTGTTCGATGAAGATCTCCCAGAAGATCCGCGACGAGCACGGTGACGGATCGACGGCCGTCTCCAGCGGGTTCGACGCCGAGGCCCTGGCGGGCATGGCCGAGAAGTCGGCCGAGTTCGCGGCCCAGGGCAACCGGGTCTACCTCCCGCTGGCCGACTGACGGCAGGTGCCGAGGCGCTGTGCTGGGACCCCGACGGCGGTGTCCGGCACAGCGCCGCGCACGTTCGGGTGCGCGGGTGGAATCCGGTGGGCGGATTCTCGGGTGTAGGTCAGAGCCCGAGGATTTCGCGAATGAGGCCGAGCTTGCGCTCCGGGGAGAGATTCTGGGGACGGCCGGTGAGCAGGCCGTTCAGGACCGCGGGGACGTCGGAGCCGTCGGGAGCCTGGACCGCGTCGATGACCTGGCAGCGCAGGCCGCCGTCCCGGAGGAACACCCACAGGTCGTGTTCCTTCCGCGGCTCGCCGTTCTCCCTCGGGGAGAGCCGCCACGCCGGGAACCAACCGAGCCCCTCCTCGGTAAGGCGTTCGGCCAGTTCTTCCAGGACGTACTTGCCGAGTCTTCGGTAGCCGACTTCCGCGCGCAGTTCACCGAGGGTGACCCTGAGGAGGCCACCTGCGGCACGGCAGCGCTCGGCCACCGTGCCGGCGTCACCGGCGGCCGCAGTGAGCGCCTCTTCCTGCGGATTCGTTAGGTCGTTCATGATCGGGCCAACGATTGGGATCACGGGGCGATACGTGATTCACCGGCCCGGGCGCGGCCAAGAGGAAAAAACGGTACTGCTATGGCGTTGGCGGCGACCCGGGTAGCCCCCATCCCCCCGGCCGACAGCTGCCGGCCGTCGGCTGCCAGTGGAGGGACAAACCCGCCATTTGGTACGTAGACGAATGACGCTGCGGGATGGGGGCCATTCCCCGATCGGCGCTGGTGCGTCACTCCGTTGCATCTTTATCACTCTCTTCTTTTCATGTTGTTGTTGCACGGTGTAGTGAGTTGGTGACTCTCCATCACCTGCCCTGGTTGGCTCCGATCGTCGAAAGCCCTCCGGCGCGAGTGCGAGGGCGTGAGGCCTGACCGGAAACCACCAGCGGCGCTCCGAATGCCCTCTTCGGGTGACGGAGTTCAACGGCGACAAGAAAGGGTCCTGTCCTATGGCAGTCGATGCCATGTTGTCCGCTCCACCGGGACGAGGGCGTAGACGCACTCGACTCGCGGGGGCGTCCGTCCTGCTGTCCGGACTGACGTTGCTCGCGACGGCCGGCCTGGTCCCCAGCCCCGCGCACGCCGCAACCGCACCGGTGGGGCTGGGGACTGATACCAGCTATGCGATCCTGGCGGGCTCAACCGTCACCAACACCGGCCCCAGCGTCATCAACGGTGACCTGGGGCTCTTCCCGGGCACCAGCGTGACGGGCTTTCCCCCCGGAGCCGTGAACGGGGTTCAGCACGTCAACGACGCGCAGGCGGCGCAGGCCCAGTCCGACCTCGTCATCGCCTACAACGATGCCGCCGGCCGGGCCCCCACGGCCATCCTGACCTCGCCCGGTGACATCGGAGGGCTGACGCTGACGCCCGGCGTCTACAAGGCGAGTTCGTCGCTGAACCTCACCGGGACCGTCACCCTCGACGCGATGGGCGACCCGAACGCCGTCTTCATCTTCCAGATCGGCTCCACCCTCATCACGGCTCCGTCGAGCGTCGTCAGCCTGGTCAACGGAGCACAGCCCTGCAATGTGTTCTGGCAGGTCGGCAGCTCCGCCACCATCGATGTCGACTCCTTCTTCAAGGGCAACATCCTGGCCCTCACATCCATCAGCGTGAACCACGCCTCGGTGATCGAAGGCCGTGCCCTGGCGCGCAACGGCGCTGTCACCCTGGACGACAACACCATCACGAGGGCGGCCTGCACCGTCGGCCCGCCCGGACCGAGTGGCCCGCCCGGACCGAGCGGCCCGCCCGGACCGAGTGGGCCCGCCGGTCCTCCCGGTGCTGCCGGTTCCCCGGGCGCACCTGGACCTAACGGTGCTCCGGGGGTGGCGGGCTCCCCGGGTGCTCCGGGTGCTCCCGGCCCCAACGGTGC
>NZ_JBIVVI010000206.1:0-9656 GCF_044757675.1 Kitasatospora sp. NPDC091257 | reverse complement strand
TCCGGCGCGGACAGGCCGAGCCCGTACAGGTCGTTCAGGGCGGCGGCCGTGGCGCACTCCAGGGCGGCGGAGGAGGAGAGCCCTGCCCCGGTCGGCACGTCGCTGTCGAAGGACAGGTCGGCTCCGCCGATCGCGTGTCCGGCCTCGGCGAGGGCCCAGAACACGCCGGCCGGGTAGGCGGCCCAGCTGGTGACGACCCCGGGGGCCAGGCCGTCGAGCGCGAGGTCGGTGATGGTGCCGTCGCCCTGGGTGCTGTGGAGCCGCACCCGGCCGTCCGCGCGGCGGCGGGCGGTGACCCTGGTGGTGTGCGGGAGGGCGATGGGCAGGACGAAGCCGTCGTTGTAGTCGGTGTGCTCACCGATCAGGTTCACCCGGCCGGGCGCGGCCCACACGCCGCTCGGCCGGGCGCCGTGGACGGCCTCGAAGTCGGTGGCGGCCCGGTCGATCATCTGCTCGGCTCCCGTACGTCGTGCGTGTGCGTCGTGTCGGCTCCCGTCGATGCCTCCATCGGCGGACGGGAGTTGATTTCGACATAATCAAACATCATCGGCCGCCACAGTCAACACCTGCGGATTTCTCATCGCAACAGGGATCGAATGCGGCGCCTGATGACCTGCCAGCAGGTCTACACCTGTTGACAAACGATCGGATATGTTTGATTCTGTTGGAGATCGGCACAGGCTGGCCGAACTCCCCCGCAGAAGGAGCACAGCGGTGCACAAGACCGCGACCAAGTTGGCCGACGGCCGCGAACTCGTCTACTACGACCAGGAGTTCGGCACGGTCCGGAACGCCGTGGACGAACGCCCGCTGGAACCCTCCCGAGGTCGGCGCGGACGTACTGGGCGATGTCGATCTTGTTGATGACCAGCAGGTCCGACTCGGTGATGCCCGGGCCGCGCTTGCGGGGCATCTTCTCGCCCTCGGCGGTGTCGAGGACGAAGAGGAAGAGGTCCACCAGCACCGGGCTGAAGGTCAGGGTGAGGTTGTCGCCGCCGGACTCGAACAGCAGGGTGTCGACGTCCGGGAAGCGCTCCAGCATCTCGGCGCCGGCCGCGAGGTTCATCGTCGGGTCGTCCCGGACGGCCGTGTGCGGGCAGGCGCCGGTCTCCACGCCGACCACCCGCTCCGGGTCCAGCAGCCCGGCCAGGGTGCGCCGCACGTGCTGGGCGTCCTCCTGGGTGTAGATGTCGTTGGTGATGACCGCCGGGCGGTGGCCGCGGGCGATCAGCACCGGGACGAGCGCCTCGATCAGCGCCGTCTTGCCGGAGCCCACCGGCCCGCCGATGCCCACGCGGAGCACGTTCTCGGTCAACTCTCCTCCTTGGATTGTTAGTTCTGGTGGCACACGTACGCATCGAGTGGTCAGCTCATGAACAGCCGGGCCTCCGCCCGTTCGTGCCGCCCGGACATGGCGTCCGCGACCGGCACGCAGCCGCCGAGGTCCGCCAAGTCCCTTGCCAGCGCGGCGGAGACGACCTCCCGGATCACCGGGGAGGCCGCCCGCAGCACCACCTGCGCCTTGCGGTGGTCGGTCAGCCGCAGCCGGAGCGCCGCACCGACGAAGCTGGTGCAGAACGCGAACAGGTCGCTGGTGACGGCCTGTTCGACCGGAACGCCGGCCGAGGCGTACGCCACCCCGGCCGCCACCGCCTGGCAGCCGGGGGCCCGCTTCCGCGCGACCAGTGCGGCGTACCGCTCCAGCGCCTCGCCGCCCAACGACTCCCGGGCGATGTCCAGGAGTTGGCGTCCGGTCCGGGTGGCGGCCAGGCGCAGTTCGCGGTTGAGCCGGGTGGCGTGCAGCCGCTGGTCGGTCTCGGCGAGCAGCTCCCAGTCGCCCGCCGTGGCCGCCCGGTGGGCCAGGACCAGCGCCGTGGCGTCGGACGGTCCGACGCCGTGCCGCAGCAGGTCGGCGAGCAGCGCGGGCAGGGTGTCCGGGGTGACGGCCTTGGCCTGGGCGTAGCCCTCCAGCCCGTGCGACAGGGTGTAGAAGCCGCTGGGGAAGGCCGAGTCGGTCAGTTGGAGGCAGACCAGCAGCGCGTCCAGGCCGTCCCCCGACACGCCGGCGTCGGCAGCGACACCAACAACACCACCGGCGTCGGCGACATCGGTTCCGCTCACGCGAGGTAGAACAGGTGGTTGAGCGGCAGTTCGCGGGCCGGCTCGATGGTGGCGGGCTCGCCGTCCAGGGTGACCTTGTACGTCTCCGGGTCGACCGCGATCTTCGGCAGCGCGTCGTTGCGCACCATGTGCTGCTTGCCGACCGAACGGCACCGCCGGACCGGCAGCACCCGGCTCTCCAGGCCGAGTCGGGCCGGAACCCCGAGGTCGACGGCGGCCTGCGACATGAAGGACACCCGGGTGGCCTGCCTGGTCCGGCCGTACTGGCCGAACATCGGGCGGTAGTAGACCGGCTGCGGGGTGGGCAGCGAGGCGTTCGGGTCGCCCATCAGCGCCCAGTTGATCACGCCGCCCTTGATGACCATCTTCGGCTTGGCGGCGAAGGAGTTGATCGGCCAGAGCACGATGTCGGCGAGCTTTCCGGGCTCCAGCGAGCCGATGTGGTCGGCGGTGCCGGAGGCGACGGCCGGGTTGATGGTGAGCTTGGCGAGGTAGCGCAGCACGCGGGCGTTGTCGTTGCGCTCGCTGTCGCCGGCCAGCTTGCCGCGCTGGTCCTTGCAGTGGTGGGCGGTCTGGAAGGCGCGGGTGAAGGACTCGCCGATCCGGCCCATCGCCTGCGAGTCGGAGGAGAAGATCGAGATGACGCCCTCGTCGTGCAGCACGGTCTCGGCGGCGATGGTCTCGGCGCGGACCCGGGAGTCGGCGAAGGAGACGTCCTCGGGGATGCTGTGGCTGAGGTGGTGGCAGACCATCACCATGTCCAGCAGCTCGTCCACGGAGTTGACGGTGTAGGGCAGCGTGGGGTTGGTGGAGGACGGCAGCACGTTGGGCTCGCCGGCGATCCGCATGATGTCGGGGGCGTGGCCGCCGCCCGCGCCCTCGGTGTGGAAGGTGTGGATGGTGCGGCCGTCGATCGCGGACAGGGTGTCCTCGAAGTAGCCGGACTCGTTGAGGGTGTCGGTGTGGATGGCCACCTGCACGTCGTACTCGTCGGCGACGCTCAGCGCGCTGTCGATCGCGGCCGGGGTGCTGCCCCAGTCCTCGTGCACCTTGAGGCCGCACGCCCCCGCCTCGACCTGCTCGCGCAGGGCTCCGGGCAGCGAGCCGTTGCCCTTGCCGAGCAGTCCGACGTTGACGGGCAGGTCCTCGACCGCCTGGTACATCCGGTGGATGTTCCACGGGCCGGGGGTGCAGGTGGTGCCGTTGGTGCCGTCGGACGGGCCGGTGCCGCCGCCGATCAGGGTGGTGATGCCGTTGCTCAGCGCCTCCTGCACCTGCTGCGGGGCGATGAAGTGGATGTGGGTGTCGATGCCGCCGGCGGTGGCGATCAGGTGCTCGCCGGAGATCACCTCGGTGCCGGGGCCGATCACCAGCCGCGGGTGCACGCCGCTCTGGGTGTGCGGGTTCCCGGCCTTTCCGACGGCGACGATCAGGCCGTCCTTGACGCCGATGTCGCCCTTGACCACGCCGAGCACCGCGTCCATGACGACCACGTTGGTGATGACCAGGTCGAGCGCCCCCTGGAGCGAGGTCGCGGCCGGGTCCTGGGCCATCCCGTCGCGGATGCCCTTGCCGCCGCCGTAGACGGCCTCGTCGCCGTAGTGGCCCTGGTTGAAGTCCTGCTCGACCTCGACCAGGAGGTTGGTGTCGGCGAGGTGGAAGCGGTCGCCGACGGTGGGGCCGAAGAGGTCGGTGTACTGCCTGCGGGAGAGGATGGCCATCAGCGGTCGCCTTCCTGGTGGGTCTCCGTGCGGAAGTCCCGGGGCCGGTCTTCCTTGTGGTCGAGGTTGGTGCCCTTGAAGCCGAGGGCGATGGCCCGGTCGACGGCGCGGGCGCGGGTGGCGGGGGCGGTGATGCCGCCGTCCACGAGGTTGGCGAAGCCGACCAGGCGGCGGTGGCCGCCGAACTCGGCGAGCGTGACGTCCTTGGTGTCTCCCGGCTCGAACCGGACGGCGGTGCCGGCCGGGATGTCCAGGTGCTTGCCGAAGGCGGCGTTGCGGTCGAAGTCGAGGGCGCGGTTGGCCTCGAAGAAGTGGTAGTGGGAGCCCACCTGGATCGCCCGGTCGCCGGTGTTGCTGACCGTGACGGTGGCCTTGGCGCGGCCGGCGTTGATCTCCACCGGGTCCTCGCCGTACAGGTATGCGGCGCTACCGGACATGGTCGGCCTTCCTTTCTGCCGGGTCAGTGGGGGTGTGTTCGGGTCCCCGGGGGTGGCCGGGGCGGTCGTGCGCATGGTGCTGGTGGTTCTGATGCTGGTGCTGGTTCCCGTGCTGCTGCTGGTGGTGCTGGTGATGGTGCTGATGGCTCTGCTCGTCCGGCCCGTGGCTGTGCGCGTAGCCGTGCCCGTGCTCGGCGTCGAGGCCGGCCGGGATGCCGTCCTCCCCGTGCCCGAGCAGGTGCAGCGCCGCCGCCGTCCGGGCCGCGACCACCCCGGCGACGGCGGACGGCCGCAGCAGCGGACCGCCGTCCCGTACGCCGGGCAGCGGGGTGCGCAGGGCCGGCCCGAAAGAGGCCGGAACGGCCGTCACCTCGCGTGCGCCGAGAAGGCGGCAGCGTTCGGCGCCCTCGGCCGGGTCGGGGTCGCCGCCGTCGAGGGCGACCTCGACCCACCGGTGCCGGCCGTACTGGCGGGCGAGGCGGGCGATCCGGAACAGCTCGGCGTCCTCGAACGGGCCGGCCGCCGGCGCGGTGACCAGCACCGCGCCGTCGGGGGCGGCGCCGGCGGCTGCGCGCAGCCAGCCGATCAGGTGGTCGGCGGCGGCGAAGGGGGCGGTCAGCGCGAGCCGTCCGCGGCCTTCCCCGGCGGCCAGCCAGCGCAGCGCCCGGGCGGTGTCGGCGACCAGTCCGGGGTCGCGGCCGAGCGTCATCGGCACGACGCACACCGGTCCGTCGCCCGCCGCGGCGAGCGCCGACCGTACGGCCTCGGTGAGCGGACGGCCCGCGGGGGCGACGGCGTGCACGGTGGCGCACCCGGCGGTCGGGGGCCGGGTGGTGGAAGGCACCGTGGACGGGTGCCGGGCGGCGGCCGGCCCGGTGGACCCGCCGGCCACCAGGGCGGCGAGGTCCCGTCCACCGTCGCTCTCGTGCCCACCGGCCAGCACCACGGTGGCGGCCTGAATCCGGGTCATCGCTCAGGCACCCACCGGGTCGTGGCAGGAGACCAGCTTGGTCCCGTCCAGGAACGCCGCCTCGACCTGGAGCAGCGGGAGCATCTCGCGCACGCCGGGCATGACGTCCTCGCCGCCGACGACCTGCTTGCCGATCTCCATGCACTCGGCGACGGTCCGGCCGTCCCGGGCGCCCTCCATGATCGCCTCGCTGATCAACGCGCAGGCCTCGCTGTAGTTCAGCTTGACGCCGCGGTCCCGGCGTTTGCGGGCCAGGTCGGCGACGACGTAGATGTACAGCTTGCCCATCTCACGCGGCGAGAGATTCACGGGTATCACTCTTCCTTTCCGGGAATCCGATGAATGGCAGGGAGTGCTCGCGGCAATCGACCTGCCGAGAGTTCAAATAAAGCGAAGAGAAGCGAGAGAAACGAGGGAAACGAGAACGGCGGGGAAAGTGGGGAAAGTGAGGGGATTGCGGGGACGTCGGGCGCGGAATCAGACCCGGCGCAGGCGCGGGACGGCCGGGACCGCCGCCAGGAACAGCATCGTGGTCAGCACGAACGGCCAGGTGAAGGCATGGCCGCCGAAGGTCGCGGAGACCGCGCCGAGCGCCGGGGTCAGCACCGTCGCGCCGGCCGCACCGAGCAGGGCGTAGGCCGCGCTCCAGGCGTCGGGCGCCAGGAACACCCCGCACAGCGCGAGGGCGACCAGCACCCCGCTGTACCCGAGCAGGCCCTGCCCTACGGCCTCGCCGGGGGCGCCGAACGCCCAGGCCGTGAGCAGCCCGGTGGCGCTTCCCGCGCAGGCCATCAGGCCCGCGAGCCGGCTCGCCGCGAACAGCCCGGCCAGGAACAGCAGGCCGGCGTACCACTGCGGCACGAGGAAGATCTGACCGATGTTCGCGAAGAACCCGTGCCAGAGCCGGTCCCAGCCCAGCCCGGTCGGCCCCTCCGCCGGAACGGGCAGGGCGGCGGGCGCTCCCGCCCCGTGCCACAGCCGCCGGAGGCCGGGGGCGGCCGCCGTGACGGCGGTCGCGACCAGGCAGAACGGCGCGGTCAGCGCGGGCAGCCGCCAGGTGGCGAGCAGCGCCCCGAGTCCCGCCGCGACCACCACGGCGACGGCGGCCCCGAGGACCGCCACCGCGACCGTCGCGGGGCGCCCGGCGCCCAGGAGGACGGCGCAACCCAGCGCCACCAGGCACCCGTTGTACCCGTGCAGCCCCGCCCCGACGGCCTCCCGGTCGAGCCCGAGCCCGTACGCCACGGCGGTGGAGACGGCACTGCCCAGCAGCCCGTAGAGGCCGTACTGCCAGTCGGCGGCGAACAGTGCGGCCACGAAGAAGAGTCCGCAGACGACGGACGGCATGAAATCGACCTGCGCGACGCCGCGCAGCACTTCCGCGAACCACCTGCCGGATATCGGACGAGTCGCCACCGAGGCGCTCTCCCCACCCTGTTGCAAATCCATGCTGCGCACCAATTTTCCGGTACGGCCGGCCTGCCTGAAAGTCGGCCCCGGCGATTCCTCCGGAACCGTACTCCTACGGTTTGCGAAGTCCAGGGGGCACGGGCTGTTATGCCAAATCCACGGAGGGTGACCATCGGGCCACTGAGCTGCAACAATCTGTTGAAGTCAGTGCGGGTCGCGTTCGTTGCAGGGAGAAATCCTTTGCGAAGTTTTACCGACGGTTGGCATCGACGCCGCCGGGGTCCGCGGTCACTCCACCCGGCCCAGATGCCGCACCAGGAACCTTTCGGAGGACATCAGTTGGAGCTCCGGCACCCCCACATGGCCCCCGAGGTTGGCGTGCAGCGTCTTCTCCCGCGAACCCAGCGCGCCGAACAGGGCCAGCGCCCCCTCACGCAGGACCAGCTCGTCGTCCCACTGGACGAGGAACTCCACCGGCACCCCGACCCGCTCCGCCGCCTCCGTCTGCGAGGCGTGCCCCGTCAGCCCGAACACCGCGACGGCGACCCGCGGTTCGGCCGCCGCCAGCGGGATGCCGATCACGCTCCCCAGCGACAGCCCCCAGTACCCCACCGGCCCGAGGCCCTCCGCCCGCCCGCCCAACGCGTCCAGCACGGCCACCCATTCCGGCACCGCCCGCTCCGCGAGCGCCGCCGTGTGCCGCGCCACCCACGCACTGATCGGCCGCCCTGCCGCGATCAACTCCCCGATCTCGGTGGCGAACCGCTCGTCCTGCGCACTGCGCGGCCGCTCCCCGTGCCCCGGCGCGTCCAGCGCCACCGCCGCGCACCCGAGCTCCCGCACGCACCGGCGGGCCCGGTCCACCAGCCCCGGCACCAGCTTGTGCTGCCCGCCGCCGTGCCCCAGCAGTACCAGCGGCCGCCCGCCGAGGGACGATCCGTCCGGCTGCCAGAGCACCCCGGGCGCGCCGTCGAGGGTGAAGCGGCGCTGCGTCACGCCGTCAACGCTGGATTCCGAGGTGAAGTGCACCCCGCCATCATGGCTCCCGACACACGTTCGAGTCCCGACTTTTCCGCGTTGCCGCCGGAGCGGACCGCCACCGGCGGCTGAGCGGTGGCCCGCACGCCGCGGCACGGCCGGGGCGGGAGGCCGCCCCACCGGGCCCGGCCGGTGGGCGGCGCCGAAGGGCACCGGAGGTCGGGCGGGCCGACTTTCCGCTCCGGGCTCGCCGCACCGGGATTCCGGTGCCCGTGAGCGCTACTGCGCGGCCGGGGCGGGCTCGCCGAGGAAGGCGAGGAGGAGGGCGGTGGTCTCGGCCGGGCGCTCCAGGCTGGGGAGGTGGCCGGCCCAGGGGAGTTCCTGGTGGCGGGCGTCGGGGAGGAGGGTGGGGAGGGTGGCGGCGATGTCGCGGAAGTCCTGGAAGTCGTGGGCGCCGGCCACGGCCAGGGTGGGGGCGGTGATCCGGCCGAGGTCGACGTCCTCGCGGTCGGAGCCGAACTTCGCCTCCAGCTGGACGTCGAAGGCGTGACGCTGCATCCGGCGGACGTGCGCGCGCGTCTGCTCGTCGGCCTCCGGGCCGAGCCAGGACTCGACGTTCAGCTCGACGGCCGCGTCGATCTCCCCGGCCTCGATCAGCTCGTCCTCCCGGCCGCCGAAGGCGCGCAGGGTGTCGCTGGGCCGGTGCCCGGGGATGCCCGCGCCGAGCAGGGCCAGCCTGGTGACCGCCTCGGGGCGCAGCGCGGCCGCCGTCAGGGCGATCCGGCCGCCGTGGGAGGCGCCGACCAGGGCGGCGGTCCCGATGCCCAGGTGGTCGAGCAGGGCCAGGACGTCCCCGGTGTCGCTGTACGGGCCGTCCGCGAGCGGCGTGTCGCCGAAGCCGCGGAAGTCGCAGCGGACCACCCGGTACCCGGCGTCGATCAGCGGCTGCCACTGCGCGTCCCACATCCGCCGGTCGCACACCGAGGAGTGCAGCAGCACCACGGCGGGCCCACTGCCTGCTACGTCATGAGAAATGATCATCCGGCGGATAGTAGTGCCCTTGCCGCCGTTACCCAAGCAGTTTGAAGCCGCCGCACCCACCCGGTAAGCGCTTCCGGCCTCCCCGGGGCTCTGGACGGGTGAAGGAGGTGATCGGAGGTGCTCATGCGAGAAGCGAAGAGCGATCGGGACGACGGGTTCCAGGCGTTCATCGTCGCGGCCTGGCCGCGCCTGGTCCGGACGGCGTACCTGCTGGCCGGCGAGCAGTACGCGGCCGAGGACCTGGTGCAGTCCGCCGCCGAGAAGGCCTGCGCGGCCTGGTCGAAGGTGCGCCGGGCCGACGATCCGTACGCCTACGTGCGGCGGATCCTGGTCAACCAGCACGCCCGGCGGTGGCGCCGCCGGGCGCCGGAGCTGCTGGTGGACGCGGTGCCGGACACGGCGGGGGCGGAGGACGGCTTCGCCCGCTCCGACCAGCGCGGGGCCCTGCTGGCCGCGCTGGCCACCCTGCCGCCGCGCCAGCGCGAGGCGGTGGTGCTGCGGCACTGGGAGGACCTGAGCGACAGCCAGACGGCGGCGGCCATGGGCTGCTCGGTGGGTGCGGTGCGCAGCCACGCGGCGAAGGGCATCGCACGGCTGCGGCAGGTCACGGCGCTGGTGGAACTCAAGGACACGACACGGATCGGAGGAGTGGCATGAACCGGGAGCCGGACGGGGTGGGTACGGGCGCGGACGACGGCGAGGACCTGTGGGTCGGGTTCGGCCTCGCCGAGGCGGCGGCCGGCGCGAGGATCGGCCCGGCGCCGGTGGCGGACATCGTGGCGGGCGGCCGCCGGCTGCGGCACCGCCGCCGTACGGTGGTCGGCGCGGCGGTGCTGGCCTCGGTGGTGGCCCTGACCGGGGGTGCGCTGACGCAGCTGAGCCCGGGCGGGGCGCCCGCCCGCGGGATCGGTGCCGCGGGCGTCGGCGCCGCGCTCTCCCCGGCGCCCGGCCCCACGCCGGAGCGCACTCCCGGGTGGG
>NZ_JBIVVI010000205.1:0-9672 GCF_044757675.1 Kitasatospora sp. NPDC091257 | reverse complement strand
CCCGGGCTTCGACCCGAGGTACGCGAGCACCGGGTTCTCCTTCGGCGCCGAGTGCCCCTCCCCCTACGACTGCCGCACCGAGGAGGACTGCCCGCCCGCCGTCCGACCGGCCCCGGTCATCGACTACACCGCCCGCGACTACGAGAGCCTGCGGCGGCTCGTGCTGGACCGGATGAGCCTGACCACCCCCGGCTGGACCGAGCGGCACCTGCCCGACCTCGGCGTCACCCTGGTCGAGCTGCTCGCCTACACCGCCGACCAGCTCTCCTACCAGCAGGACGCGGTGGCCACCGAGGCGTACCTCGACACGGCCCGGCGCCGGGTGTCGGTGCGCCGGCACGTCCGGCTGATCGACTACGCCGTGCACGACGGCTGCAACGCCCGGGCGTTCGTCACCCTGACGACGGACCGCCCGCTCACCCTCCACCCCGGCACCTTCCGCTTCGCCGCCGTCGACGTCAGCCGGCTCGGCCCGCAGGAACGCCCGGAACTGTCCACGGTGATCCCCGACGAGCAGGTGGACGCGCTCACCCGGACCGCGGCGGTCGAGGTGTTCGAGCCGCTCGGCGGAACGGACCTGGTGCTGCACCCCGCGCACAACACCATCCGGTTCTGGACCTGGGGCGACCAGGACTGCGTCCTGCCGACGGGCGCGACCTCCGCCACCCTGCGCGACGACTGGCACGAGGCCGACCGGCCGGAGGACCGCACCCGGCACCTGGCGCTGCGCCCCGGCGACCTGCTGATCGTCGAGGAGGTGCTCGGCCCGCGCACCGGCGCCGCCGCCGACGCCGACCCCGCGCACCGCCAGGCCGTCCGGCTCACCTCGGTCACCCACCTGGTCGACGAGCTGTACGAGCAGCCCGTGGTCGAGGTCGAGTGGGCGCCGGAGGACGCGCTCACCTTCCCGGTCTGCCTGTCCGCGCGCGGCGGGAGCGACTGCGGCCCGATCCCCGACGTGAGCGTCGCCCGCGGCAACGTCGTGCTGGTCGACCACGGCCGCTCGCTCACCTTCTGCGGCGGAGCCCCGGAGACCTTCACGGTGCCGCCGGAGCCGGTCCGGGTGGCGTCCTGCGGTCCGGGTGGGTCCGGCTGCGCGGACCGCGTCGGGGGCAGCCCCGCGGCGGAGGCGATCCACGAACTGCTCGACCGGACCAGGACCGGCCGCCAGCTCGGCCCGCGACAGGTCCGCGAGCTGTACGCGCTGCTCGGCGAGGCGGCGGTCCGGCGGGCCGGGCTGAGCATCCAGCTCGCGCCGGGCGCGAGCGCGGAGGGCGAGGACGGCCAGGGCGCCGCGGTCGAGCCGCCCACCGCCGACGCCCAGGCGGCGACGCTGGAGACGCTGCTCGACCAGACCCGCTACCCCGTCCTGCCGCAGCCCTTCCGCCCGGTGCTGCGCTACGCGCCGGTCACCCAGGCGGCCGCCTACCCGGACCGGGCACACGTCTGCGCCCGGCAGGCCGTCCTGCTCGCCGGCATCCCCGAACGGGTCCGGCAGCGGCTGGAGGAGATGTGGCACCGGGCGGACTGCGGCCACCCCCTCTCCCGTGCCGAACTCGCCGAACTGACCCTGCTGTTCGGGGCCCAGCTGGTGCAGGAGCTGCGCCTCGCGGAGCGGCCCGCCGCCGGACTGCGCGAACTGCTGGCCCGCCGCACCCGCCTGCTCGCCGCCAAGCTGCGCCGCCTCGAGGTGCTCACCGCCCGGGCCCGCGCCGGCGGGGTGCTCCGGCGGCCCGGCGTCTGGGAGGTGATCCAGAGCTGGGGCGGCCGCTACGCCTCCGGGCTCGACCCCGACTCCCCCGCGTCGGCCGGCCCGGCGTCCGGGATCGCCGTCCAGGACCCTCGTGCCGCAGTGCCGGCCGTCCGGGCCACCGCCGGGGGCCAGGAGTGGACGCCCCGCCGGGACCTGCTCTCGGACGGCCCGCGCGACCGGCACTTCGTCGGCGAGCCGGAGGACGACGGCCGCCTCGCGCTGCGCTTCGGCGACGGGCGGCACGGTCAGCCGCCCCGGCCCGGCGCGGAGTTGCGGGTCGCCTACCGGATCGGCAACGGCACGGCCGGCAACGTCGGCGCGGAGGCCATCAACCACCTGGTGGTCTGCCGGGACCAGCCGCCCCACGCGAGGGGGCGCAGTACCGTCGTACCGCCGCAGGACGCGCTGCTCCGGGTCCGCAACCCGATGCCCGCGAGCGGCGGCACCGATCCCGAACCCCTCGACCAGGTACGGCAGTCGGCCCCGCTCGCGCTGAGCCGCACCCGGCTGCGCGCCGTCACCGCCGCCGACTACGCGGAGCTGGCCGCAGCCCTGCCGGGCGTCCGGCGGGCCGCCGCCGAACTCCGCTGGACCGGCAGCGTCCAGGAGGTCCACGTCGCCGTCGAGCCGTACGGGCAGGCCACCGCCGACACCGCCCTGCTGGCGGCGGTCGGCGACGGCCTGGAGGCGTACCGCCGGATCGGCCACGACCTGGTCGTCCGCCCCGCCCTGGTGGTGCCGCTCGACCTCGAACTGCAGGTCTGCGCCGCCCCCGGTTACCAACGCGGCCACGTGCTGGCCGAGTTGCGCCGGGTGCTGGGCAGCCGCGCCCTGCCGGACGGCCGGCTCGGCTTCTTCCACCCGGACGCGCTGGGCTTCGGCGAGCCGGTCCGGGTCTCCCGGCTGGTGGCCGTCGCCGCCGCCGTGCCGGGCGTGGTCAGCGCCCGGGTCACCCGGCTGCGGCGGCAGTTCGGGCGGGACGACGGCGAGCTGGCCGACGGGCTGCTGCGGCCCGGCGCGCTGGAGATCGCCGGCTGCGACAACGACCCCGACCGGCCGGAGAACGGCCGGCTCTCGATCGTGATCGGAGGCGGCCGATGAACGGCCAGTGCACCTGCGGCTGCTCGGGCACCGCCACCGCGACCCCGGCCCCGCTGTTCAACCCGCCCGGGCTGGACGCCATCGGCTACCGGGTCGGCCGCTACGGGGAGTTCCTCGACAGCCTGCTCGCTCGGCTGTCCGGCCCCGCCTACCCGGCGCTGCGCGACCTGACCGTCCGCACCCCGGACGACCCGGCGATCGCGCTGCTGGACTCCTGGGCCGTGCTCGCCGACGTGCTCACCTTCTACTCGGAGCGGATCGCCAACGAGGGCTACCTGCGCACCGCCGTCGAGGAGGAGTCGCTCACCCTGCTCGGCCGCCTCGTCGGGCACCGGCCCCGGCCCGGCGTGGCCGCCGACACCTACCTCGCCTACACCCTCGACCACGACCCGCGGGCCGCCGAGGACCCGACCGTGGTCGTCCCGCGCGGCGCCCGCAGCCAGAGCGTCCCCGGCCCCGGCGAGGACCCGCAGTCCTTCGAGACCGCCGAGGACCTCGCCGCCCGCTCGGCCTGGAACGAGTTGGCCGTGCTGCGCCGCCGCCCGTACCAGCTGACACCCGGACAGCTGAACCCCGGCGGGCGGGCCGAGCTGTTCGCCGCCGGGACCGCCAACAACATCAAGCCCGGCGACCGGCTGCTGTTCGTCTTCAGCGCCGACAAGGCCGCCGACCCGGTCCACCGGGTGATGCGGCTGGTGCCCGAGGTGCGGCTCGACCGCGAGAACGACGTCACGGTGATCGGGCTGCCCCGGGACCTGCGCACCCTCAAGGACCTGCGCGCCGAACTGGCGGACCGGATCACCGTCTCCGAGGGCGCCCCGAATCCCAGGCCCGGGCACAGCCGGATCATCCGGGACTTCGACGACCAGGTGCTGGCCCCGCTGCGCGCCGACCTCGACCGACCGTCCGGCCCGCTGAGCACCCCGGCCGACTTCGCCGAGCGGCTCACCCCGGTGATGGCCCGGGCGGCCGAGGCCGCCGAACTGGCGCACTCCCAGCAGCCGGTGGCCGACTGGTTCGGACGCCTCGGCGAGGAGCTGTCCGGCCTGCGCGACCGCGCCCACCAGCTGGAGCCGCCGCAGGCCCCCGACAAGCCCGGGCCGAACCCTCCCGGCACCGGAGCCGCCGACCCGGCCGTCCGCGGGCTCGGCTCGGTGCTGGCGGCGCTGCGCACCGCCCCCACCCGGCCCCCGCTGAGCGCCCGAGACCTCACCCGCGACCCGCAGCGCCTGTTCGCGTCCGGCTCGGACCTCGGCGTGCAGCTGCTGTCCGCACTCGACCCCCGGCTGCGCGACGGCCTCTACCCCGCCTGGCGGCGGGTCGACCTGACGGTGCCGCTCGCCGTGCACGAGATCCAGGCGATGCGGGTGGTCGCCACCCCGTTCGGCGCCACCGCGCCGCTCAAGCCCGTCTACGGCAACGACGGCCGGATCGACCGCTACGTGGACTGGCCGCTCGCCGGCAGCACGCTGATCGGAGTCCGGATCGGCTTCGACACCGCCGGCACCGTCCCGAGGACCGCCGACTTCACGTACGTCGAGGCCGGCAGCCTGACGCACGATGGCTTCTCGCTGCCGTGGGACCACACCTTCACCCTCGGCCCCGGACAGGTCAAGGTGGTCACCACCGAGCCGCCGGCACCGACGCCGAACCCGCACGCCGCCGCCGTGCGCGCCGCGGTGCCCGCTCCCGACCAGGAGGCCGGAGTCAGCGCCAGGTTCCTGGCCAAACTGCCCGAACGCACCGTCTTCGTGTCCCGCCCGCAGGCCGACGGGCGCATCCACGTGACGGTGGACGGCGGGCCCGGCCCCGCGCTCGACTACCAGCTCGAACCGGGCCAGGAGAAGACCGGCGAGTCCGGCGAGCTGAACGTCCGGGTCCACCGCTACACCGCCACCGACGAGTCCCCGCCCGCGGTCGAGGTGGTGTTCACCACCAAGCTGCAGCCGGTCTCCGGCACGGTCCTCACCCTCGACGCCGTCTACGACCAGATCGCGCCCGGCAGTTGGGTGGTCATCCAGCGCCCGCGCAAGGGGATCGACGGCGGCATCCCGGGCAGCCGCGACCTCGCCGAGGTCATCACCCGGGTGACCGACGTGCGCGTGATCTCCCGCGCCGACTTCGGCATCACCGGAAAGGTGACCGAACTGTCGCTGCAGCAGCCGTGGTTGGACGAGAAGGACACCCAGCTCTCGGACATCCGGGACACCACCGTCTACGCCCGCGGCGAGTCGCTGCGGCTCGCCGACGAGCCCGTCACCGAGGAGGTCCACGGCGACCGGATCGAACTCGCCCGGCTCTACGACGGGCTGACCCCCGGCCGATGGATCGCGGTCGGCGGCGAGCGGACCGACATCCCGAACACCACCGGGGTCCGGGGCACCGAACTCGCCATGATCGCCGGTGTCGGGCAGAGCGTCGACCCGCGCCTGCCCGGGGACACCGTCCGCACCGCGATCACGCTCAGTGCCCCGCTGGCCCACCGCTACCGGCGCGACACCGTCCAGGTCCTCGGCAACGTGGTCCGCGCCACCCAGGGGGCCACCCGCGACGAGGCCGTCGGCAGCGGCGACGCCGGGGTCCCCGGCCAGCGCTTCACGCTCTGGCAGTCGCCGCTCACCTGGCTGGCCGCCGACACCCCCAGGGGCGCGCGCAGCACCCTGGAGATCCGGGTCGACGGGGTGCGCTGGCACGAGGTCGACAGCCTCGCCGGGCGCGGCGCCGACGAACGGGTCTACGTCACCTCGACGGCGGCCGACGGCCGCACCACCGTCACCTTCGGCGACGGCGTGCACGGTTCGCGCCTGCCCACCGGCCGGGAGAACGTCCGCGCCCGCTACCGGATCGGCATCGGCGAGTCGGGCAACGTCGGCGCCGGACGGATCACCCAGCTCACCACCCGCCCGCTCGGCGTCTCCGCCGTCGTCAACCCGCTGCCCGCCACCGGCGGCGCCGGCCCGGACGGCCCGGGTCCGGCCAGGCGCAACATCCCGCTCGCCGTCACGGCACTCGACCGGCTGGTCTCGGTTCCCGACTACGAGGACTTCACCCGCTCCCGGGCCGGCATCGGGCGCGCCGGCGCCACCCGGCTCTCGGACGGCCGGCGGGAGCTCGTCCACGTCACGGTGGCCGGGGTGGACGACATCCCGCTCACCGCCGACTCCGACCTGATCCGCACCCTGCACTCCTCGCTCACCGCGTACGGGGACCCGAAGCTGCCGGTCGAGGTCGCGCTGCGCGAACTCGTCCTGCTGGTCGTCGCCGTGAACGTGAAGGTCGACCCGGACCACTCCTGGGACCTGGTCGAGCCGGCGCTGCGCCGCGCCCTGCTCGACCGCCTCGGCTACGCCGGGCGCCAACTCGGCCAGAGCGCCCACCTGTCCGAGGTGCTCGCCGTCGCCCAGGCCGTCCCCGGCGTGGACCGGGTCGACGTCGACGCCTTCACCGGTGTGCCCGGCAGCCTCACCCCGGAGGGCCTGGAGCACCTGTCCGAGCAACTCGCGCAGCCGCAGCCGACCGTCCCGGCCCGGCTCGCCCGCTTCGACGAGCAGCGCTACCGGGTGCGGGACCCCGACGGGGAGACCCTCACCGACATCGCCGCCCGCAACGGCATCTCCATCGCGGAGCTGCTGCGCCTCAACCCGGCGGTCACCGATACCCGCCCGCTGCCGGCCGGCCGCGTGGTGACGGTGTTCCGCGGCATCCGTCCGGCCCAACTCGCCCTGCTGTCACCGAATCTTCCCGACACGTTGATCCTCAAGGAGATCCGCGCATGAGTGAGCGACGGGGGTCCCCCCGGCCGGAGGCCGGGGGAGAGCGAATCGTCGAGAGGTGCGTCCGATGAGCCGCGACCCGGACGGACTGCTGGAGCTGCTGCCGCAGTGGCACCGGCTGCGCGACGCCGAGGCGGGCGAGCCGCTGCGCGCCCTGCTGGCCGTCGTCGCCGAGCAGGTCGACGTCGTGCGCAGCGGCATCGAACAGGGCTACCAGGACTGGTTCGTCGAGACCGCCGCCGACTGGGCCGTCGCCTACCTCGGCGACCTGGTCGGCTACCGGATCCTGCCCGGTTACGAGGAGGTGCTCGCCACCGGCCTGCACGGCGGGGCCTCCCCGGAACGGGTCGCGGCCCGCGACCGGCTCGCCGCCCGGCTGGCGCCGCGGCACGACGTCGCGAACACCGTCGCCTACCGCCGGCGCAAGGGCACGCTCGCCCTGCTGGAGGAGCTGTCCGCCTCTGTCGCCGACTGGCCGGCCCGGGCGGTGGAGCTCTCCCGGCTGCTCGGCGGCACCCAGCCGGTGCGGCTGCTGCGCCCCGACGAGGAGGCGGCCGACCGCCGGCGGCTGAGCCGGGGCCGGCTGGTCGACGTGCGGCGCGGCGCCGAACTCGACCTGCTCGGCGGGCCCTTCGACGGGCAGGCGCACACCGCCGACGTCCGCCGGGCCGCCTCCGCCCGCCGCCAGGGCGGCTGCACGCCGGCCGGGGTCGCCCTGTACGTCTGGCGGCTGAAGCCGTACCCGGTCACCCGGGCGCCGGCCTACTGCATCGACCGGGCCAGGAACCTCTTCACCTTCTCGGTCCTCGGCAACGACGCCCAGCTGGTCACCAAACCCGAACCGGAGCCGTCGACCACCCACCTCGCGGCGCTCGACAACGTGCCGGCCCCGATCCGGCGCCGGCAGCTCGCCGAGCGCCTGGCCGACTACTACGGACCCGGCAAGAGCTTCGCCATCTGGCGCGACGGCGCCCAGGAGCCGGTCCCGCCCGCCGAGATCACGGTGGCCGACCTGAGCGACTGGACGTACCGCCCCAAGCGCGGCCAGGTCGCCGTCGACCCGTTGCTCGGCCGGATCGCCTTCGGCGCCCGCTCCGCCCCGCGCCGCGGCGTCTGGGTCGACTACCACCACGCGTTCGGCGACGACACCGGCGGCGGGGAGTACCCGCGCGACCGCCCGGAGGTCCGGCACCGGGCGCTCTACCGGGTCGGCCCCGGCGGGCCGTACGAGCGGATCAACGACGCCTACCAGCAGTGGCGCGCCGACCAGGAGGACGGCAGCGCGGGCGGTGCCGCCGTCATCGAGATCACCGACAGCGGCGCCTACCAGGAACAGCTGGACTTCGACCTGGCGGAGGACGACCGCCTCGAACTGCGCGCCGCCGAGGGCACCCGGCCGGTGATCCGGCTGCTCGACTGGTACAGCAACCGGCCGGACGCGCTCAACGTGCGGGGCGTTTGCCCGGGCGGGCGGCTGGTCCTGGACGGGCTGCTGATCACCGGTCGCGGGGTCAACGTCACCGGACCGCTGGCCTCCGTCACCCTGCGGCACTGCACCCTGGTGCCGGGCTGGTCGCTGGAGCCGCACTGCGAGCCGCACTCGCCGCAGGAGCCCAGCCTCGTGCTGGACCACACCACCGCCTGCGTGACGATCGAGCGCAGCATCCTGGGCACGATCCAGGTCGTCGGCGACGAGGTGGACACCGACCCGCTGGAGATCCACCTCGCCGACAGCATCCTGGACGCCACCGGACCCGAGCACCCGGCACTCTCCGGGCCCGACTGCGAGCACGCCCACGCGCTGCTGCACGCCCACCGCTCCACGGTGGTCGGCGAGGTGCACACCCACGCGGTGCCGATCGCCGAGGACTGCGTGTTCACCGGGCGGCTGCGGATGGCCCGCCGCTCGCTCGGCTGCCTGCGGTTCTGCTACGTCCCACCGGGCTCGCGCACCCCGCGCCGGTACGAGTGCCAACCCGACCTGGTGCGCTCGGCGGTGACCGAGCTGGTCGAGCGCGGCGAGCTGGACCCGGCGCCGGCCGCCCGGCTGCGCGAGCTGGAGGCCGAGCGGGTCCGCCCGCTGTTCACCAGCCTCCGCTACGGCACGCCCGGCTACGGGCAGTTGGCCGCCGGGTGCGCCCCGGAGATCACCCGCGGCGCCGAGGACCGCTCCGAACTCGGCGCCTTCCACGACCTGTTCCAGCCCCAGCGCGAGGACAACCTGCGGGCGCGGTTGGCCGAGTACACCCCGGCCGGCACCGACGCCGGGATCTTCTTCGTCTCCTGACCCGCCCTGATGACTCCGAAAGGGAAACCGTGCACGCAGACTTCTCGCGCCTGACCTTCCGGCCCGGCAAGCACTACTCCGCGGTGCTGACCCAGCAGGGCCGGGTCCAGCTCGACGCCGACGCCAACGAGCAGGCAGCGATCGAGCGGTACCAGCTGTGCACGCTCGCCACCGACCTGATCGGCCGCCGCGGCGGACCGGCCGGGGCGGCCGGATTCGCGATCGGCTACGTGCCGGGCAACCACGACGTGGACGACCTCACCATCGGCGGCGGCCGCTACTACGTGGACGGCATCCTGTGCGAGGCCGACCGGCCCGAGCCCGGCATCGCCGTGCCCGACGACGGCGGCCAGGGCAACGGCGGCGACGCCCGGGAGGCGCCCGCCGGCTGGACGTACTGGGACCAGCCGGACGCCTACCGGGACCAGGAGCGCGACGGCGACCGGCTGCCCGGCGAGTTCCCGTTCCTGGTCTACCTGAAGGTCTGGGAGCGCAGCGTCACCGCCGTCGAGGACCCGGAGATCCGCGAGGTGGCGCTCGGTGCGGCGATGCCCGACACGGCGGCCCGGGCCAAGCTCGTCTGGCAGGTACTCGCCCTTCCCGCCTCGGAGTTGAGCGTTCCGGACGGCGGGGCGTCCCGGGTGCGGGAGGCCTTCGACACGTGGGCCGACGCGCACGAGCGGCCGGGCGGGCTGCTGGCCGCGCGCGCCCGGCGGCCGGAGCGGGTGAGCGAGGACCCGTGCCTGGCCCACCCCGAG
>NZ_JBIVVI010000204.1:0-9712 GCF_044757675.1 Kitasatospora sp. NPDC091257 | reverse complement strand
CATGCTAGCCGCACCCCCTCGCCCGGCACATCGCCCCGTCGTGACCCGATCCGGGGCGGCGCGCAGCCAGTGCTCCGGCGCACGCTCAGCAGCGTGTCGCCATCCGGTCACTGTTCGCAACGATCGGTGACCCTACCCGGTTCCCGGGCCCCACCGCCAGCAAACCGGCCGACCGGCCGACGTGAACCCCGGGGCCCGGTCGGGGCTTCACGCCTCCCCCCGCGACCACGCGCGGTCCGCGTTCACGCGCGGTCCGCGTTCAGCCACTCGCGCATGACCGACAGCAGGTGGTCGGTCTCCACCGGCTTGGTGATGTGGTCGGTGGCACCCGCCTGCAGCGACTTCTCCCGGTCGCCCTTCATCGCCTTGGCGGTCAGCGCGATGATCGGCAGGCCCGCGAACTGGGGCATCCGGCGGATCGCCTCGGTGGTCGCGTAGCCGTCCATCTCCGGCATCATGATGTCCATCAGGACCAGCGCCACGTTCTCGTGCTGCTCCAGCATCTCGATGCCCTCGCGGCCGTTCTCGGCGTACAGGACGGTCAGGCCGTGCTGCTCCAGCACGCTGGTGAGGGCGAACACGTTGCGGACGTCGTCGTCCACGATCAGCACCTGCTGGCCGTCGAAGCGCCGGCCGCCGTTGACCGGGCGGGGCTGGAGGGGCTCCACCGGCCGTGGTCCGGCGGCGCTCTCCAGGGCGGCGCTGCGCCGGCGCTCCACCGCGCCGCGGCGGCGCTCCTCGGCCAGCTCGCGGACCTCCTGGGCCCAGTGGTCGGCCGGGTTCTCGCCGACCGGCACCGGCAGGCCCACCGGGGTCACCCCGACCGAGGCGCGCGGCGCCAGGCCGGCCGGCACGGTCGAGCGGGGGTCGCCGACGGCCTCCGGGGCCTCGGTGCGCAGCGGCAGGTAGAGCGTGAAGGTCGAGCCCTTGCCCAGCTCGCTCTCGGCGTGGATCTCGCCGCCGAGCAGCCGGGCGATCTCGCGGCTGATGGACAGGCCGAGGCCGGTGCCGCCGTACTTGCGGCTGGTGGTGCCGTCGGCCTGCTTGAACGCCTCGAAGATCTCGCGCAGCTTGTTCCCGGGGATGCCGATGCCGGTGTCGGAGACCGCGAAGGCGATCAGCTCGTCGTCCGGGCCCTGGATCGAGCCGGACTCCAGCAGCCGCTCGCGCACGTCCTGCGGGACCTCCCGGCCGGCCGGGCGGATCGAGAAGTCGACGGCTCCGGCGTCGGTGAACTTCACCGCGTTGGAGATCAGGTTGCGCAGCACCTGCTGGAGCCGCTGCTCGTCGGTGTGCAGGGTGACCGGCAGGGCGGGCGAGACCCGGACGGCGAAGTCCAGGTTCTTGTCCAGCGCGACCGGCTGGAAGGTGGCCTCGACGTAGTCGACCAGCTGGACCAGCGCGATCCGGGCCGGGCGGACGTCCATCTTGCCGGCCTCGACCTTGGACAGGTCGAGGATGTCGTTGATCAGCTGGAGCAGGTCGGAGCCGGCGCCGTGGATGGTGTCGGCGAACTCGACCTGCTTCGGCGAGAGGTTGCCCTCGTTGTTGTCGGAGAGCAGCTTGGCCAGGATCAGCAGCGAGTTGAGCGGGGTGCGCAGCTCGTGCGACATGTTGGCGAGGAACTCGCTCTTGTACCGGGAGGCCAGGGCGAGTTGCTCGGCGCGCTCCTCCAGGACCTGCCGGGCCTCTTCGATCTCGCCGTTCTTGATCTCGATGTCGCGGTTCTGCTGGGCGAGTTGCTCGGCCTTCTCCTGCAACTCCTCGTTGGTGCGCTCCAGTTCCTCCTGGCGGGCCTCCAACTCGGCTGACCGCATCGAGAGTTCGGCGGTGAGGCGCTGAGACTCCAGCAGCAGGCCCTCGGTCTTGGTGTTGACGCTGATGGTGTTGACCGTGACGCCGATGAGGTCCGCGATCTGGTTCAGGAAGTCCAGCGCGACGGTGGTGAAGGAGCTGAAGGTGGCCAGTTCGATCACGCCCAGCAGCCGGCCCTCGAACAGCACCGGCAGCACCACGATGTGGGCCGGGGAGGCCTCGCCGAGCCCGGAGGCGATCTTCAGGTACCCGGGCGGCGCCTCCTTGAGGATGATCGCCCGCTTCTCCACCGCGGCCTGGCCGATCAGCGACTCGCCGGGGCGGAAGGTGGTCGGCATCGCCCGCCGCTGGTAGCCGTAGCTGCCGATCAGGCGCAGCACGGTGTCGTTCTCGTCGTCGTCCTCGGTGATCAGCTCGGCGGTGCGGCCGGCCGGCTGGGCGAGGAAGAAGGCTCCGTGCTGGGCGGAGACCACCGGGGTCAGCTCGGTCATGATCAGCGAGGCGACCGCCTCCAGGTCCCGGCGGCCCTGGAGCAGACCGGAGATCCGGGCCAGGTTGGTCTTGAGCCAGTCCTGCTCCTGGTTGGTGCGGGTGGTCTCGCGCAGGTTGGCGATCATCTGGTTGATGTTGTCCTTGAGCTCGTCGAGCTCGCCCGCGGCGTCCACGTCGATCCGCAGGCTCAGGTCGCCCCTGGTGACCGCGGTGGCGACCTGGGCGATCGCGCGCACCTGCCGGGTCAGGTTGTTGGCCAGCTCGTTCACCGACTCGGTGAGGTCCTGCCAGGTGCCGTCCACGCCGGGCACCCGGGCCTGGCCGCCGAGCCGTCCGTCGGTGCCCACCTCGCGGGCCACCCGGGTCACCTCGTCGGCGAAGGCCGACAGCTGGTCGACCATGGTGTTGATGTTGGTCTTGAGCTGGAGGATCTCGCCGCGCGCGTCGACGTCGATCTTCTGCGAGAGGTCGCCGCGGGCCACCGCGGTGATCACCAGCGCGATGTTCCGCACCTGGCCGGTGAGGTTGTTGGCCATCTGGTTGACGTTGTCGGTCAGGTCCTTCCAGATGCCGGCCACGCCCGGCACGCTGGCCTGGCCGCCCAGGGTGCCGTCGGTGCCGACCTCGCGGGCCACCCGGGTGACCTCCACCGCGAAGGAGGACAGCTGGTCGACCATGGTGTTGAGGGTCGCGGCGAGCGCCGCCACCTCGCCCTGGGCGTCGATGGCGATCTTCTTGGAGAGGTCGCCGCGGGCCACCGCACCGGCGACCTCGGCGATGTTGCGCACCTGCCCGGTCAGGTTCGACGCCATGAAGTTGACGTTGTCGGTCAGGTCCTTCCAGATGCCCGACACCCCTCGCACCCGGGCCTGGCCGCCCAGGATGCCCTCGGTACCCACCTCGCGGGCCACCCGGGTCACCTCGTCGGCGAACGCCGACAGCTGGTCCACCATCGTGTTGACGGTCGTCACCAGCTCCAGGATCTCGCCCCGGGCGTCGACGGTGATCTTCTTGGAGACGTCGCCGCGCGCCACCGCCGTGGTCACCTCGGCGATGTTCCGGACCTGGCTGGTCAGGTTGTTGGCCATCAGGTTGACGGAGTTGGTCAGGTCCTTCCAGATCCCGGCCACGCCGGGCACGCTGGCCTGGCCGCCGAGGATGCCCTCGGTGCCCACGTCCCGGGCGACCCGGGTCACCTCGTCCGCGAAGGCGCCCAGCTGGTCCACCATCGTGTTGATGGTGTTCTTCAGCTCAAGGATCTCCCCGCGCGCGTCCACCTGGATCTTCTGCGACAGGTCGCCCTTGGCGACCGCGGTCGTCACCTGGGCGATGTTGCGCACCTGATCGGTGAGGTTGTTCGCCATGAAGTTGACGTTGTCGGTCAGGTCCCGCCAGACCCCGGCCGCCCAGGGCACCTGCGCCTGACCGCCGAGCCGTCCCTCGGTGCCCACCTGACGGGCCACCCGGGTCACCTGCTCGGCGAAGCCGGAGAGCTGGTCGACCATCGTGTTGATGGTGTTCTTCAGCTCCAGCATCTCGCCGCGCGCGTCCACCTCGATCTTCTGCGACAGGTCGCCCTTGGCGACCGCGGTCGTCACCTGGGCGATGTTGCGCACCTGGCCGGTCAGGTTGTTCGCCATGAAGTTCACCGAGTCGGTCAGGTCCCGCCAGACCCCGGCCACGCCCGGCACCTGGGCCTGCCCGCCGAGCCGGCCCTCCGTCCCCACATCCCGGGCCACCGTGGTGACCTGGGCGGCGAACCCGTTCAGCTGGTCGACCATCGTGTTGACGGTGTTCTTCAGCTCCAGCATCTCGCCGGCCACCTCGACGGTGACCTTGCGGGACAGATCGCCCTTGGCCACCGCCGTGGTCACCTGGGCGATGTTGCGCACCTGGGCGGTCAGCCGGCCCGCCATGGTGTTGACCGAGTCCGCCAGGTCCTTCCAACTGCCGGACACGCTGCGGACCTTGGCCTGGCCGCCGAGCTTGCCCTCGGTACCGACCTCGCGGGCCACCCGGGTCACCTCGTCGGTGAACTCGGAGAGCTGGTCCACCAGCCCGTTGACGGTCCGCCCGATCTTCAGGTACTCGCCGCGCAGCGGGTGGCTCACCCCGTTGCTGTGCAGCGAGCGCAGCTCCATCTTCTGGTCCAGGTCGCCCTCGGCGATCGAGGTGAGCACCCGGCCCACCTCGGCCATCGGGCGGGCCAGGTCGTCGATCAGCGCGTTGCAGTTGTCGACCGCCGCCATCCAGGCGCCCTCGCCCGCGCCGGTCTCCAGCCGCTCGTTCAGCCGGCCCTCGCGGCCCACCGCGCGCCGGACCCTCGCCAGTTCACCGGTCAGGTGCTGGTTGCGCTCGGCGACCTCGTTGAACACCGCGGCGATCTCGGCCAGCGGCCCGTCCCCCGGGACGGTCAGCCGGCGGCGGAAGTTGCCGTCCCTCATCGCGGTCAGCGCCGACAGCAGCTTGCGCAGCTCGGCGGGCTCCGCGCCACGATTGTGGCCCGGCGCCCGTCGGCCGGCCGCGTTCCGCGGCACGGCCCCGGGGCGTCCACCGCGCGCAGTGGGCGGCGTCGTTCCGGTTGCGTCCTTGGTGGCCGAACTCAACGGGCCCCTCCCACATCGTGAACTGTCCGGTGACCGACCGTGCCGGTGCGGCACGCACCCGGGCACCGGCCCGGCTGGGCTGCGTGCCGACGGTCCGCGACGCGCCGGCACCCACACGACCGTACTGCTCGCACCGACCGTCGCGGACCCCCCAGTCTGGCAGCACCGGCACCGGGTGCACGGCCGGTTGCGCTCGGTTCGTACCGCACCGTCCGAAACAGGTGGGCAGAATCACCCTCAGGTGCCTGTTTCGACTCCCCGTCCCCACGGGGAACCAAGCGGAAAGTAGGGTGGAGCGCTGCACCGGGCCACGACCCGACCCAGCGCCGCCGCTCACCCCGACGGCGCGCACGGGGATTCGGCGCCGCACCCCGGACAGCCAGGGCAAGAGCAGCAGAGGAGAAGTGGCAACGTGGTCACCGCGCGCGCAGCCGCCACCTTCGATCCCGACGGCCGGTCCGCGGCCGCCGCACGGGGGTTCATCCGGGACGCGCTGCTCGGCTGGGGCCTGCCCGAGGTCGTCGACGACGCGGTCGTGCTGGTCAGCGAGCTCGTCACCAACGCCGTCGTGCACGCCGGCACCGCCGCGGAGGTCTGCTGCCTGCGCGAGGAGGAGAGCGTCCGGATCGAGGTCACCGATCACCACCCCGAGCGCGGCCTGCCCTCGCTCGGCGACGGTCCGGTCACCGGCTCCGACCGCTACGCCGACCCGGACGGCGAGGGCGGTCGCGGCCTGCTGATGTGCTCCGCCCTCTCGGAGCGGTGGGGCGTCGAGTACGCGGCCGGACGCAAGACCGTCTGGTTCCGCCTCGCGCTGCCCGTACACGTGTCCGGGACCCGCTACGCCGTTCCCGCGACCCCCGGCAGCGATCTGCCCAGCGGCCCCGGCCCGGTGCGCGTCGCCGTCGTCCAGCTCGACGAGGACGGCCGGGTGCTGGCCTGGAACCCGGACGCCGAGGCGCTCTTCCAGTACCCCGCCGGGGCCGTCCTCGGCCGCCCCTGGGCCGACCTCGCGGTCTGGCCCAAGTCCCCCGCCCGCGGCCTCGGCCTGACCGACACCCTGCGGATGGCCCGCTGGGAGGGCGGCTACGGCATCCGCCGCCAGGACGGCCAGGAGGTCGAGGTGTACGGCGTCCAGGTCCGGCTGCGCGACACCGAGGGTGTCCCCTCCACCCTCTGCCTGCTGGTCCTCGAACCCGACCGCGCGGTGCTGCGCTCCCCCGCCCGGGCCCTGCCCGGCGAGCGCCCCGACCCGGCCGGCCCCCGGCTCGACCTGCTGGCCGGCCCGGTCGCCACCGACGACCTCGACACCCTGCTCCAGCGCACCGTCGAACGCGCCCGCGACCTGCTCGACGGCGACGCCGCGTACCTGCTGCTCACCACCGACGACGAGGCCGAGTTCGAGGTCCGCGCCGCCACCGGCCTCACCTCCGGACACCGCAGGCACACCCGCTTCCCGGTCGGCACCGGCAACCGCTACGACTCCGCCCGGCTGCCCTCCGTCCACGAGGACCTCTCCGCCCGGCCCACCGGCCTGCCACTGCTCTCCGACAGCGGCATGCGCTCCCTGATCACCGTCCCGCTCAAGGTCGAGGGCCGACTGATCGGTTCGCTGGGCATCGCCGCCGCCGTGCCCGGCCGCTACGACAACGAGGACGCGCTGCGCCTGCAGTTCGCCGCCGACCGGGTCGCCCTCGCCGTCGAGAGCACCCGGCTGACCGAGCTCGAACAGCTGCGCCGAGGCTCGCTCTCCTTCCTGGTCGAGGCCTCCGACCTGCTGGCCGGCACCCTCGAACACGAGCAGACCCTCGCGCTGATGGCCCAGATGGCCGTCCCCACCCTCGCCTCCTGGTGTGCCGTCTACACCACCGCCGACCGCTCCTCACCGGCCAGGCTCGCCTTCGTCCTGCACGAGGACGAGGACCGCATCGACCCGCTGCGCGACCTGCTCGACAAGACGCCCGTACCGGAGGCCGGCCCCGCCCACGGCGTATGGTTCTGGACGGCCCTCGCAGAGTCCGCCGAGGCGGGCGGCCTCGCCGACAGCCCGGAACTCGCCGGCCTGCTCGGCGAGACCGTCGTCCTCGCACTGACCGCCCGCAACCGCGTCATCGGCCTGCTGGTGCTCGGGGTCCCGGCCGGCGTCGGATTCCGCCAGGAGATCCTCGAACTCGCCGAGGACCTCTCCCGCCGGGCCGCCCTCGCCCTGGACAACTCCCGCCTCTACTCCGAGCGCACCGCCACCAGCCAGGCCCTCCAGCGCAGCCTGCTCCCGCCGGACCTGCCGGAGATCCCCGGCGTCGAGGTGGACGTCTACTACCAGGCGGCCGGCGAGGGCAACGAGGTCGGCGGCGACTTCTACGACCTGTTCACCATCCGCGAGGGCACCTACGGCTTCGCCATCGGCGACGTCTGCGGCACCGGCCCCGAGGCCGCCTCGGTCACCGGCCTGGCCCGGCACTCGCTGCGGCTCCTCGCCCGCGAGGGCCTGGACGCCCCGCAGGTGCTGCGCCGGCTCAACGCGGCCATCCTGGACGAGGGTTCGCGCAGCCGCTTCCTCACCCTGCTCTACGGCGAGCTGACGCCCCGCCCGGACGGCAGCACCGAGCTCTCCCTGGTCTGCGCCGGCCACCCGCTGCCGCTGCGGCTGCGCACCGACGGCCAGGTCGACCGGGCCGCCACCCCGCAGCCGCTGCTCGGCGTCATGGAGGACCTCGACCTCACCGCCGAGCACCTGGTGCTCGCCCCCGGCGAGGTCCTGCTCTGTGTCACCGACGGGGTCACCGAACGCCGCGAGGGCCGGCGGATGCTGGGCGACGACGGCCTCGCCGAGGTGCTCACCGGCTGTACCGGCCTGACCGCCGGGGCGGTCGCGGCGAGGGTGCAGCGTGCGGTCGAACGCTTCGCCCCGGAGCCGCCGTCCGACGACATGGCGATCCTGACCCTCCGGGTGCCCACCCAGCGCAAGACCTGAGCGTCCGGCGGGCCGGCGCATGCTGGCGAGTGTCGGCGCGGCGTCGGTGCCTTGCTGGCGCCGTGCTGGGCCGTGCTGGGCCGTGCTGACGCAGTCACAAATTGTTATATTCACAAGGGTACAAGCGAAACGGGGTCGGGTAGACCGATCTCACCGGAGATTCCCTCCGGCGGGGGGCACGACCAGCGGCTCTCCGCTGGCCCACCACTTCCGATGGCCCCTCACTTCCGACCGCAGCCCGCGCACACTCACAACCGTGCGCCTTCGGCGCGGTCGCGCGCATCCACTCATCGAGACGACACCACAGCGTCACTGCGCCCTGCGCGCGCCCAGAGTGAAAGGAGCCTCCGGTGAGCAACGACGCTTCCGGGGCAACGAACGCCCGCTCCACCGGAGCCGACGCGGGTAACCTCGGCTACCTCGCGCTCGGTCTCACACTGCTCGCCTACGGCCTGCTCTCCACCGGCATCCTGCACGGCGCCGGAGCCGGGAACGCGGCCCACCTCGCCCATATCCTCGGCGGCGTCACCCTCTTCATCGCGGGCCTCTGGCAACTCCGCGGCGGCGAGGGCTTCACCGGAACCGCCTTCACCACCCTCGGCGCCTTCTGGGCGACCTGGTCAACGGCCGCAGGGGCGGGCAAGAACGCCGCCGGACTCTTCCTGCTGCTGTGGGCCCTGCTCGCCCTCACCCTCACCGCCGCGAGCTGGGGTTCGGGCCTGCTCGGCCGCGCCGTCTACGGCCTGCTGACGGTCTCCCTGCTGCTCTCCGCCATCGCCACCTTCGGCGGCTACGGCGGCCTGGCCAAGGCCGCCGGCTGGATCGCGGCCGTCTCCGGGCTGGCCGCCTGGTACTGGGCCACCTCCGCACTGAGCAACGGCTCCTGGGGAAAGATCGCCCTGCCGGTCAAGTAACCGGCCGGGAACGACCTCGGTCAGCCCACCTGCTCCAACTGCTCCTCGGCGGTGCCGCGGGGCCGGACCTCCGTCCCGACGGAGGCCCGGCCCCGTCGGCGTGCCGCCAACGCCAGCACGGCGTAGGCGAGGAGCAGGATCACCACCGCCACGATGCCGTCCAACCAGAAGTGGTTCGCCGTCACCACCACCACGGCCACCGTCAGCACCGGATGCAGCACCATCACCCATCGCAGTGAACTGCGCGACACCCGGATCACCGCGACCGCCGCCAGCACGCACCAGGCGACGTGCACCGAGGGCATCGCCGACAGCTGATCGGCCACCACCACACCGCCGACCGCGCCGCCGTAGACCGACTGCCCGTACTGGGCGGCCACGTCGACGAAACCGCTCTCCGGCAGCATCCGCGGCGGCGCCACCGGGATGAACTGCACCAGCAGGCAGACCGCGGTCGTGATCACCACCGTGTTGCGCACCCACGCGTAGCGCTCGCGGTGCCGCACGAACACCCAGAGCAGCACGCCCAGCATCACGGCGAAGTGCATGGCCGCGTAGTAGTAGTTCGCCAGCCTCACCAGCACCGGGTACGGCGTGACCGCCCGCTGCCAGGACGCCTCGTCCGGCAGCCCGACCACCTGCTCGGTGTGGTGGATCCAGCTCGCGCGGTCCAGCGCGTGGTCCGTACTCATCACCGAGAGGTGCCCGACCAGCTGCCAGAGCGCGAACAGCGCCAGCAGCGTCCCGGCCTCCCGCAGCAGCGCGGACAGCGCCGGCTTCCGGCCCTTCGCCGCGGCGTACGCGCCCGCGTGGAGGCCGATGGCGGCGGCCCCGGCGGACTGCCAGGTCAGGGTCAGGTTCTGCATTGGCAGAGGGTAACGCAAAAAGCCCCTTCCCGGTTGGGAAGGGGC